>JAVBKP010000105.1:0-5118 GCA_031553975.1 Anaerovoracaceae bacterium
TAGCCTCAAATATTTCCATAATCTTTCGGTTGCCATCCTCAAGTTGCATGGGGAAAACCATAATTGGGAACGCGTCTACAATTAGTTTTAATAGGCGACCTTCTGACAACCTTGTGTCTGACATTAGGCACATTGTCAAAAGCCTGTCATATCCATCCAACGCGCTATTTGCATGGAAAGAGGTCAATACTGTATGCCCTGTTCTGGCTGCTTCCTGGACAACCATAGCTTCGGATCCTCGGGTCTCTGCTGGCACCAATATCTCCGGATGTAATCTTAATGATAATACTAGAAGGTCAAGCATATTTACTTTTCCCTCCAGGGTAACTAGTTGGACGACATCATTGGTAGCAAATCCATTTCCATCGACCTTTAGGAGGTCCATTTCCTTGGTATCTTCGATTGTCACCACTCTTTTGTGATTTGGTATGGTGCCTAAGAAAAAACTATTTAGGCTTGTTTTCCCCGATCCAGTCGACCCGCAGTTTGCCACTGAGATGCCATGATTTAGGCAAAATGATATGAAGTTCAGCTCATCCTCTGTAGCAGTGCCTCCACTTATCAGTCTTTCTTTTGTGATAAATGAAGGCTTTTGCTTTCTAACAGAGGCGATGGCGCCCATATCTGCATCCACACATGGATCTATGGCCCCAGACATTCTGACCCCTCTACTGATGAAGCTGTCTCCATATGGCTTTGAACCGTCTAGAATTACACTTCCTAGTCTGCTTAATTTTCTGACTATTGATTGGCAATCCTCACTGTTTTCAAATTTCTGGTCCAGTCGATATTTCCCCTTGCTTGTTGTGACCCAGATGCCATTCCTGCCATTTATGTTGATTTCCTCTACATCATCGTCATCTTTAATCAACGGGGTCAAGAATTTAAACACGGCAAGGTCGTTATAAATAGCGTCTATGGTTTCTGATGAGCTCATGCCTGTGACTAATTTTTTTGTGATTAAGATTTTGCTAATTATGCTTTTCAGACGATTTTCTGCATTTGCGTCATATAAAATCGAGGCCATCTCCGTGGAATACTTAGTTGATATTTCATGCTGCACTACCTTTAGGACCTCTTGGTAGAGTTTTGTGTCATCGTCTGTTTTAAAGTTTCCCGTATCAATTTTATTGACATTGTATAAAAAGTCATTGATATTATAGCCTTGTTCTCTTACTTCTGGTTTCAACTCTTCATCACCAATCCTTTCATTTGGTCAATAGCGGAAATAAAGTCCTTATTTCGCTTGCTTCTATTCAAATAAATTGGTTCGCCTGTATCTTTGACTATGTATGCCTCATCAATATTTGGAATATCCATCTGAAATTCTATCGACGTCGCCTTGATAAAGTCTTCTGGAAGAACACCAATTTCGCTTAGACTAAGCACCGGCATTATTTTTTCATCAAATCTTGCCCGAACCATCAAACTATGCATTGATTTATACCAAAGCACGCTTTTCTGGCTGCACCTGTAGATTGTAAATATTTGATCTGCTGCTGTGAGTCCTACCATGCTCAACGCATTATTGATATCATCTGATATATCTAAAATCAGATAATCCGCATACATGCTGAGGTTTTGATACAAGTCAACTATCTTATCCTGAAAAAGTTGGTCAGTGAATATTGTCTCCGTCTGGTTAGGGACCGCCATAATGAATAGATTCTCATTGATTTTAATTGCTGGTGTTAAAAACCCTTCTGGGTGCCCCGTATCGTCTGCCAGTGCCATATGTGTGCCTTTGTCAGGCGGGATTGTCTGGTTTAAGAAGATTTGTATATCTCCATGCTGCAAGTTTGTAGACATTAGCGTCACAAGTTTACCCGATTCCGAAAGTGCTACAGCTAAATTTACCGCTGTTGTACTTATCCCCGATCCGCTCTTACCCCAAATAGCTATTATTTTACTCATCCATGCCTCCCCTTTTCACAAAAATCAAATGTATCTTGCCAGTATACTCCGCTTTTATCAGTTCATTGGCCTGATACCCATTAACAATCAGTGTTGCTGTACTAGCAATTATGTCATCGCTTTCAGCACTTGCCGCACGCAAACTCTCCACGTTTTGCCCACGGGTATTTTCAATGCTGAACACTTGAATGTTTTTTAGATCTGCTGGTTCAATAATTGTAATCTGTCCCATGTCATCTTCTTTGGCGATTGCAACATTAACAAAATCAGATCTGACTAGGTTTGTAGACACCCCTGCCGCTGCTGTATCTAGCGTGACTGTGACTAGTGATTTTCCCGCTTTGAGGATTTCCCCTGCGTCCAGTGCATCTCTCTTGTCTCCAATTTTGCCCGCAGTTATGTAATCTCCAGACACTATATCTACCTGGGCCCTTTGCCCGATAACTAATGTTTTGTCAGTTATAACCTGCGTAGGTAACCCATAGCTACCAACTTCTTTTACTTGCACATTTGTAGATGTAATTTCAGTGCCTTTGGGAATATATGTAGTTGCCACTACTATCTCCGCTATTTTGCTTTGGCTCTTGTATAGCATAGGTTGCACGACAAACATAAGAAGCACTGTTATCAATAAACATGCGATTATTTTGATGGTCTTGCTAGCTTTGTAGCTAAATTTCTTTTTCCCCATTTTTATAAGGTTCCTCCTCTGCGAATTGTATATTATGGTTAATTTACTCCGATGAGTTCTAGCATCAGGCTGATGGTGTCTGGGTGATCGCGTTCACAAATGTTGAGGTCTTTATATCTGCGCATGATGCTTTCCGCGTCTTGTATAGCAAATATGAAATCATCTTGGCCGAAATTTTGTGCGTAGTAGTCTAAGATAGGAAGGTGCCACTCAGTGGAAAATCCAACACCTATGCGATGCTGGATTTTCAAAAGTTTTTCTAACAATATTTCGTTTTGACTGACTTCCTCATCTGAAATGCTAACAACATTGCCCATGTCCAGAATGATTATACGAAATCCTTCCTTGTTCAGCTTTATTATCTCGCTTTCAAAATTTTTTTCAGATGCTATGATGACTTTTATGCTGTCTTTTTTTCTTCGCTGCAGATCAGATTTCCCATCGCAAGCAATTACCGCCGTTTTGTACCCTGCCGCCTGGCAGGCTTTAGCTAGAAGCAAGGTCGTAAATGTTGCCCCTGCACCGTGGGAAAGATTAAATACAGCGATACTAAGCGCCGAAACCGTTGGCCTTACAACCTTTTGATCTGGCCCATGCTCTAATATATATACAGGTTTTTCGATGATCACTTCTCGGATAACTTCTTTTTCGATTTCTACAGGGACTTCGATGGTTTCCACAACTTGTACGATTTTCTCACGAATCTCTACCTTGTTTTGTTTTAAACTCGTTTCTTTAAGCTGCTTGATGATTTGGTTCATCTGAAACTCGCCATTTAGATCTGGATAGAAAACATCATGCACCCTTTGGTGTTTTAACCATTCCTCCAGTGAATAATCTCGTTGAAATTCATCGCAGAAAATCACTATTTTGAGTTCAGCCTCACGCTCCCTGATTTTTAATACTGACTGCCTTAGTATTTCTTTGCTATCGAAGGATTTAATATCTGCAGAAAAGATTGCATTTTCCATCATGAAAACCATATCAATAACTTCATCTTGAATCTTGTCCAAGATTTGTTCGAGCGTCTGAAAATCTTGGCTCTCTAAATTAACATCAATGCGTTTTAGCTCTTTTTTCATCTTTTCTACAATATAGGTGTTTCCCATCATTGCAATGGCTTTTAGCATTTATTCCTCCTGTCAAGTAAATTGTAATAAGCGGTTACTTTTTTGTAATTTTTGACCCAGCTTATATCAATATGATTTTTTTATCCTATAAAACTGGTCTTTGTTATCTATTACGATTTGGCTATATTTTGTCTCGACCGCTGATCCGCTGACAATGGCCTGAAGCTTTACTGTCAAAACTTTTGGTGCGTAGTTGCCCCATTTGTTTATCATGGCCGCATCCCATATTTCACCTTTGTATACGGCTCCACCAGTTACTCCTGATATTGGGATACCTGCTGTAAGTGCTTTGGTGTACAGAGCAGTTACTCCTGGAGAGGTAGTCTCAAGAATTTCTATTTTAACGGCTTCCAGTGATTCGCCAGTTCTTATGTCGAGCACTAGCTTTTCTCCGCTCCAAAACGTATTGTATGGTCTTATGGCTGTACTTGATGGTACTAGCCCAGCACTAATCTTACTTTGGTTATATATCTGACGATTTTCTTCCCACTTATCAGTATGCTTGATGATTGGGTTATTTTCGTCGATACCAGCGAAGTAAGACAGCTGGAACTCACTACCCGCAACTTCTATCCAGCCGTCTTTACCATTGGACTGGTTTGCTATAATGATTTCGCCAGTACTTGTACCCGTTGGTGTGTACAATGTGCGCATGGCCAGTTTGTGTCGTACTGCCTTTTTGTAATCCCTTGGATCGCCAAGGTCTATGCTAATATTTGTGCTGTTCGTGAGAAACCGTTTTACTTTGCCTTCTTTGGCAACAAATACTTTACCATCTCTATCTATATCTGAAGGATCTCCCTGGGCATCGACCTCTTCAAATACAGCTAGATCTATTCCTATGTAAATTAGATTACCGCTGTTATCAAAATCTGAGAGCTGGAGTGTTACTTTTGGTAGTCCTTGAAAAGGGGCCTGACTTTGCCCACCTTCCGCAAAAGAAAAACTAGTAGCCGCTGCTACTATTAATGCAATGCATATACATGCTGGTGCTCGTGCTCGTGCTAAATATTTAGTTTTTATCATATTGTCTCCTTAATCGAATACCACTTGCACATTTGTACTGTTTGGTTCCTCAATAATATGAAAAACAAATGTCTTGCCATGAATTACTATTTCCTGATCACCTAATGTGTTTAATGCTCCTGATATATTTACTGTTTTGTTTGTTTTGTCATTGTTGTCGACCGTTATACCATTACTACTGCCACTTGCCATATCGGCATAGGCAGGCAACGTTTTGTTAAAGGATTTTCCCTTTAGCACTGTAATCTCTGGAATAAGCTCTATATTTGATGATAACCCGCTCATAGAAGCTATGCTGGTCAGAATCTCCTTTTTCATATCCATGATAAGTTTTGAATCTAAAGGTGGGAGAACTTC
>JAVBKP010000052.1:0-10554 GCA_031553975.1 Anaerovoracaceae bacterium
GCAACAGAAAATCTCCTAGATGATAACGTAGAGACTCGCATGGACTTAGTGCGAAACTTGGTGGGACTTGGTCGTGCCTCTAGAGAAAAAGAAAAAATCAAGGTAAGGCAGCCCCTGGCTACAATCCTAGTAGAAGGCAAATACGAGAGTCTGATTAGCGATCTTACACCATTGATTATGGAAGAGCTAAATGTAAAAGAAGTAGTATTTGAAAAGCAATTAGACAAATTCATGAATTTTGCGCTAAAGCCTAACTTTAAGGCGGCAGGGCCAGTGCTCGGGTCCAAAATAAAAGCCTTTGGTATAGCATTAGCTGGATTAAATGCGCCAGAAGCTGTATCTGCTCTAGAATCCGAAGGTAAGATAACAGTGGACATTGATAGTGAGAATATGGAAATAAGCAAAGAATTGATAGAAATTACAATTTCTGCAAAAGAAGGCTTTACAGTGTCAATGGAAAACAACTTATTTACAATCATAGATACCAATATCACACCAGCATTGATTTCAGAAGGGCTGGCAAGAGAGCTGATTTCAAAAGTGCAACAAATGCGAAAACAGCACGACTTCCAGATGATGGATAACATCAAGATATACTACGTGGCTGACGAAGAAACTACAGCCGCCTTCAATGAGCACAAAGAGTACATCATGAGGGAAACCCTGGCGGTGCAATTAGAAGCAACAGCCAGTGATGATATGGAGTCACTTGACTTAAACGGTCACAAAACAGAAATACGAGTAGAAAAAATGTAGCATTGGGGGACGGTTCTAAATGAACCGTCCTTACATATGCACCCCTTGGGGACGGTTCTAGATGAGCAATATGCTATTCGGGGACGGTTCTAATTAACGAACCAAATGGAAGGTAAAAGTATGCGTAAAGCAGATATTAAGGGCATGACCCTAAAAGAATTAGAAATTTTCATACAGAATATAGGCGGGCAAAAATTTCGTGCAAAGCAGATATTTGAATGGATGCATAAAGGAATATGTCAGTTTGATCAGATGTCAAACTTGCCATTGCCACTTCGCGAGAAGTTAAAAGAGAGCGCTTTTGTCATGCAGATAGAGCCACAGCAAATCCAAGTTTCAAAAAAGGATGGCACCAGAAAATATCTATTTGCATTAAATGATGGAAATATGATAGAAAGTGTATTGATGCAATATAAACACGGCTACACTGCTTGTATATCTACACAGGCAGGATGCCGAATGGGCTGTACGTTTTGCGCTTCTGGACTTTATGGGCTAACCCGCAACTTAGAACCAAGTGAAATATTAGACCAAATCTTAGTCATGGAAGGAGAAACTAACCAAAAGGTCAGCAACGTGGTTGTGATGGGCACAGGAGAGCCCTTTGATAACTATGACAACCTCGCTAGATTCTTAGAATTGGTCAATGCGAAGGAAGGCCTTAATATTGGGATGCGCAGTATTACCGTATCTACTTGTGGTCTATTGCCAAAAATAAAGAAATTTGCCAGAGAATTTCCTCAGGTGAATTTAGCCATATCCCTCCATGCATCTAACGACGATATGAGAAGAAAACTAATGCCTGTACACAAAGGCTATACCCTAGATGAGTTAATTACAGTTTGTAGGGAGCATGTAGAGCAGACAGGTAGGCGGATAACATTTGAATATGCTTTAATAGGCGGTATGAACGACAATGTAGTTCACGCAAAAGAGCTAGTCAACAAAATAAGGGGTATACTTTGCCATGTGAATTTGATTCCATTGAATAGCGTTATTGAAAAATCCTATAATGGTAGCAAAAAAGAGGTGGCTGAGGCTTTCAAGAAAGTCCTAGATGATATAGGTATTCCATGTACCATCAGGCGTGAAATGGGAAGCGACATAGATGGGGCATGTGGGCAGTTAAGATTAGGGCAAATTGAGTAATTATTTTCCCACTTGCCACTTTCACATCACTGCTGTATAATTGTATATACAAAACTTACGTAAAACGTAACATATGGAGGTAAGATATCATGGTAAAGATACTAATCGGCGAAAAGGGTGCAGGCAAGACAAGACAAATGGTTGACAGAGCCAATGAGAAACTTGAGAGCAGCAAAGGAAATGTGATTTTTATCACAAAATCAACAGACAGACTTACATTCGACCTCAAACATGACATAAGAGTTGTGAGCATGAGTGATCACGACGAAATTACTAACGTAGACGAGTACATTGGATTCCTAGCTGGAATGGCAAGTTCAAACCACGATATCGAAACCATTTATATCGACAGCATACTAAAACAAGCTGATATTGACGTAGAGAATATAGAAGAACTCTTAGATAGACTGAAATTCTACTCTAAAAAGTATGAAATAGAACTAGTTGTTAGCATTAGTGCCGATAAAGAAAAGCTTGGAACAGTACTTGCTCCATATGAATTATTAAACTAGGGCATCATGAGAGCTTGTCATAAAGGCAAGCTCTTTTTTTTATGAGAGGGCAGTATGAAATACTATGCATATTCGGATTATTTAAAGCAAAAATATGGGGAGAAGGTGTACAAGCTTCCTATCAATCTGCCTGTATCATGTCCTAACCGCGATGGGGTAAGGGGCCTCGGGGGATGTATTTTTTGTGGAGAAAAAGGCGCAGGACTTGAAAACCTACCTGTGGCATTTTCTGTGACGGAACAGTTAGACGAAAATATAAGATATATAGGCAAAAGATATGGTGCAGAGAAATACATTGCCTATTTCCAGAACTTCACCAACACCTATATGCCATATGACCAGTTCATGGCATATGCAGAGGAGGCAGCTAGATTTGAAAATGTGGTGGAACTAGCATTTTCTACAAGACCGGATAGTGTGCCAGATAGCCACCTTCGAGGGCTGCAAGAAATAGCAAAAACCCATGGCAAACAAATATCAATAGAACTTGGGCTTCAAACGGCCAATTATCATACGCTAGAAAAAATAAACAGAGGACATTCCCTAGCTGAGTTTATTGATGCGGCAGCAAGAATAAAGTCTTATGGGTTCGAGCTAGGGGTTCACGCCATATTAAATCTTCCATGGGATGACCGCACAGACGTGGTCGAGACGGCCAAGATTATATCAGCAGTAAAAGCAGACACCACAAAGCTACACTCACTCTACGTAGAGAAAAATACCGCATTGTGCCATATGTATGAGAGCAACCAGTTTGAAATAGTGCCTTTAGAAGAATACATAGAGCGGGCCATATTGTACTTAGAGCATCTAAACCCTGAGATGGCAGTGCAGAGAATATCCAGCAGGGCACCGTCTAGCGATACGGTATTTTGCAACTGGAATACAGCATGGTGGAAAATAAGAGACCAGATCAACGCCACCATGGAAGAGCGTGGCACCCACCAAGGGGCAAAATTCGGATATTTGACACCCGTAATGCCAAGGCCTGAAGAGAGGTGAATTGTAAGGTATGACAGAGGCAAAGGATATTGAAAATATAAGGCATATATTTGCTGACAGACAGGTAGGGCCCAATAGCAAGTATAGTTACTATTCAGTACTAGTTCCTTTGATAGAAACTAAGATGGGACTACAGGTTCTATTTGAAGTGCGTTCCAGCCAACTAACGCGCCAACCAGGAGAAATTTGTTTTCCAGGTGGGAGAATAGAAGTTGGGGAAACCCCAAAACAATGCGCTATCAGAGAGACTATGGAGGAACTAAATGTGGACAATGAAAGCATTCAGATCCTCAGTGAACTGGACTATACCCGTAATTATGCAGGTTTTACTATTTATGGGTTTTTAGGACTTCTTTCAAAAGAAGGATATGAGAAGGCAAAGACAGGCTATAGTAAGGACGAAGTGAAAGAGATTTTCACTGTGCCTCTTGATTTTTTCTTGCAAAACCAGCCGTACTGCCATGAGTTTGAATTGGTGCCAGAGATAAAGGAAGACTTTCCTTTAGAAAAATTTGGATTAGATCATAGTTATGTATGGCGTCGTAGCGCCCATGAGGCCATGGTGTATAGCTTTGAAAACAGGGCGATCTGGGGAATTACCGCTAAAATTATGAAGAATGTAGCTGACATACTGGCTGGCAAAATTTAAAGAGGTTGTATTATGTGCCTAGCGAGGCTATAATTAAAGGATGAAAACTATGAGGTTATTGATAGGAGGTAATTGAATGAAAAGAAAGGCTATTGCATTTGTTACTGCTGGCATCCTAGCACTGGGAACCCTTGGGGCAAGTGGGGAAGAACAGACTTTCGTGGATATGCCAACTAACTGGGCTACAGAGCATCTACAATTCGCTGTAGACTATGGACTAATGGGAGGCATGGTGGAAGGTGGTAAGAACTACATAAAGCCAAATGGCAACCTTACAAGGGCGCAAGCGGCCGCTATATTAAACAATGCACTATATACAATAGAAGAAGATGAGCTAGTTGGTGTAACAGACGTGCCAGCAGGACAGTGGTACACAGAACACATGGCAAAGGCTGTAGCCAGCGGTATCTTTGAAAAAGCGGCAAAGATGCGACCAAATGCCAATATTACCCGTGAAGAGGTATTCGCGGCGGTAGCCAATGGATATGGACTAGCCGACGATGCTGATCAGACGATTTTAAATAACTTCACAGACCTTGGAACCATAAGCGCTGCCAATAAAGCCAAGGTAGCGGCCATGTTGCAAGCAGGATATATTAAAGGAACAGGGAACAAACTCAACCCAAAAGGTAACCTGACTAGAGCTGAATTTGCAGCTATAATGCACAATATCTACAGCAGCAGTGGTGTTTAAAAGAACCTGCAAAGACTAAAAAAACAGAGCTTCAAGTTAGCTCTGTTTTTGTTTGTTAACAAAGATTTTAAATTTTTGAAAGGTTTCGGGACTGAGGGTATGCTCCATTTTGCAGGCATCTTTTTCCGCTGTGTCATAACTGACGCCTAAAACATCTATAAGAAAAGACCGTATGGTATCATGTCTATCTTGGACTGCTACGGCTTCCGCAAAACCCTTCTCAGTAAGGCAAATGTCAGAATAACGCTGTTGGGTAATAAGACCGGCTTCCTTCAAAACGCCCATGGCCCTATTGGTGCTAGCCCTTGTGACTCCAAGCATTTCTGCTACATCTACTGACTTTATTCTATTGTTTTTACTCGAAAGTTCCAGTATTGCTTCTAGATAATCCTGGCTCGATGCACTCACGTCTTTCATTTGATCAATCACCCACTATTTCTATATAAAAATTTTAACATATTGCTGTTGACAAAGCAACCATATTAGTGTAGTATGTTAGCATAAGCTAACAAATAGGCATTTTATTTTATTCAAATTGTTAGCAAAAGCTAACAATGTTCGTTAAAGGAGACAAAATGACTACACTTAAAGATATTAAAGTGGGCGAAAAAACAATCGTGACAAAACTTCACGGAGAAGGGCCACTTAGAAGACGCATAATGGATATGGGCATTACAAAAGGATGTGAGGTTTATGTTCGCAAAGTAGCGCCACTTGGAGATCCGATAGAGATAAACGTAAGAGGTTACGAGCTAACACTTAGAAAAGAAGATGCTCAAAGGATAGAGGTCAAATAAGATATACGGAGGAAACTATGACTATTAAAATTGCTTTGGCGGGAAATCCAAACAGTGGAAAAACAAGTATTTTTAACGCACTTACGGGTAGCGCGCAATATGTGGGTAACTGGCCAGGAGTAACTGTTGAAAAGAAAGAGGGAAGCCTAAGGGGACATAAAAATGTTGCTTTAGTGGATTTACCAGGCATTTATTCCCTATCACCATATTCACCAGAAGAGATTGTTTCGAGAGACTATTTGGTTAAAGATAGACCAGATGCCATAATCAACGTGGTTGACGCATCTAACATTGAGAGAAATCTTTATTTAACCACACAGATTGTTGAGGTAGGTGTACCAGTGGTAATCGCCTTGAATATGATTGATGTGGTTAGAAAAAAAGGGGATAAAATCGACCTTGAAAAACTTTCTGAAAAGCTTGGGTGTGCAGTGGTGGAAACCTCGGCCATAAAAAATATTGGGTTAACCCAAGTGGTAGAAAAGGCCATTGAGCTAGCAGGCAAGAGAGAAGGACAGAAGGTTGTTCATTATTTTGGAGACAAAGTAGAAGTGGCACTTCAAAAAATCGAGAACTTGATAGCAGACATGGTGGACCCCTACCACATACACTGGTACGCAGTTAAGCTATTTGAAAGAGACCAAAAAGTTCTTGGCCATAACAAAGGATTCGCGCTCATTACTGACCGAGTGGATGATATCGTCACAGCATGTGAGAAAGCAGCAGATGATGATTCTCAGAGCTTGATTATTTCAAACAGATATAACTATATTGAGACAGTGGTGGCAGATGCCTTCGAGAGAAAAACAGTAGGTAGCATCACAATATCAGACAAAATTGACGCAATCGTTACCAATAGAATACTGGCACTTCCAATATTTGCCTTGGTCATGTTTACTGTGTACTATACAGCGATTTCCACAATAGGCACGATGGGCACAGATTGGGTGAATGATGTACTGTTTGGTAATGTCATACCACCAGCCATAGAGGCTGGACTGGTTGCACTAGGATGCGCTGATTGGCTACAATCGTTGGTGCTTGATGGTGTTGTAGCTGGCGTGGGCGCTGTTTTAGGATTTCTTCCTCAGATGGCGGTATTATTCTTTCTACTAGCCATATTAGAGGATTCTGGATACATGGCAAGGGTTGCCTTCGTCATGGATAGAGTATTTAGATATTTCGGGTTGTCTGGGAAGTCTTTCATTCCTATTCTTGTTGGAACAGGATGTGGCGTGCCAGGAATTATGGCTTCTCGTACCATCGAGAGTGACCGTGAAAGACGTATTACTGTAATCACGACAACATTTATCCCTTGCGGCGCGAAATTGCCTGTTATTGCGCTTATTGCGGGCGCACTTTTCCCAGGCGTGTGGTGGGTAGGACCATCAGCGTATTTTGCAGGAATAGCAGCTATTATTGTGTCAGGTTTAATATTAAAAAAATCAAGATTACTTGTAGGTGATGCCGCTCCGTTTGTAATGGAACTACCTGCATACCATATGCCGAGCCCACGTGGGGTTTTGTTCCACACATGGGAACGCTGTAAACATTTTATTAAAAAGGCAGGAACTATCATATTCATTGCTTGCGTAATCATCTGGTTGTTATCTAACTTTAGTTGGGGATTACACCTAGTAGATGCGCAAGACTCAATGCTTGCATCGGTTGGAAAAGTAATTGCACCATTGTTTATACCACTTGGGTGGGGCCAATGGGAGGCAGCTGTGGCAAGTATCACAGGCCTTATCGCAAAGGAAAACCTAGTAGGAACGTTCGGTGTCTTATACGGATTTGCTGAAGTGGCAGAAGACGGTGCAGAGGTTTGGTCAAACTTGCAGGCGGCGTTTACACCGTTGGCAGCCTATTCTCTCCTAATCTTTAACTTACTCTGTGTTCCATGTATGGCAGCAGTTGGTGCCATTAGACGTGAGATGAACAGTGCAAAGTGGACTTGGTTTGCTATTGGATACCAAACTGGATTTGCCTATGCAGTAGCCCTTTGCATATATCAATTTGGCATGTTTTTCACAGGCAATGGCTTCAATATCTGGACAGCGGTTGCTGTGATTATAGTAGGTGGCATGCTTATGCTAATGGTCAGAAAAGAGCCAAAGCAAATAGCTATAGAACCTAAACAAGAAAAGGCAGTAGCATGATAGAATTAATACAAGAAAATTTAGGAAATATAATCGTAGGTGGTCTTTTGATTATTGCTGTTGTTATAGCAATACGATCAGTAAGGAAAGACCAAAAAAAAGGTGGTTGCTGTGGTGAGTGCCAAGGTTGCGCTAGCACTAGCAAATGCCAAAAATAAATTGCTCTCCAATTACATTTCTATATTATGATAAACAACCCCTTTTAGTTTTAAACTAGAAGGGGTTGTTTATTCAAATGTGGTATAATGTTACTTTAATATATTTAGACTAGGAGGAAAATCATGCAATACTTACTTTTGTTTTTAGAAGGCATTTTGGCCTTTATCTCACCATGTCTATTGCCCTTAATACCCATATATATAGCTTTCCTCACCAGAGAATCAGGGACGGTGCGAAGTATCCTAAGAGCCATAGGATTTGTCATTGGATTTACCACAGTATTTGTAGCCATGGGTGCCTTTGCTGGGAGTTTTGGGAGCTTGCTAAAGCAACACCAAAATATTGTTAATATTTTGTCAGGGGGCATAGTGGTTGTATTTGGACTTCACTATATTGGTTTGTTAAAAATAAATCTATTAAACCGAACGGTCAGTTATTTAGAACCGCGGGGTCCCCGAAAATCTTCGATTTGTGGGGTGCAGCCACGGGGTCCCCGAAAATCTTCGATTTGTGGGGTGCAGCCGTCCCCAATGGTTGGTTTGCTAGGGGCTATTGTGTTCGGCATGACCTTCGCTGTGGGCTGGACGCCGTGCGTAGGTGCGTTTCTTGGATCGGCGTTAATGATGGCGGCACAACAGGGTAGTACATTGTCAGGGATATTGATGTTATCGTGCTTTTCGGCAGGTCTTGCTGTACCGTTCTTGATCAGTGCGCTACTGATTGAACAAATCAAATTAATTTTTAACAAAATCAAGGGAAAATATCGTATAATAAATATATTGTCCGGTGGGTTTTTAGTCATGATTGGATTGCTAATGATGGCGGGACTTATGGGAAAGTTTTTAAGATTATTTGTGTAGGAGAGTGGCATGAAAGATAAACAAAGGATTACATTATATTTACTAGTATTGGTGCTACTATTCCTAGCAGCCTACGCTACCTATAATGGTCTCACAAAGGGACAAAACATACTGCCTGAGACAGCGGTAGTAGAAAATCAAACACCAATGCCTGCGCCAGAGATTACCGTCTATGATGCTGCTGGAGGTGCGTTTAACCTAGAATATTTTAGAGGAAAACCAGTGGTGGTTAACTTTTGGGCTAGCTGGTGCGGACCATGCAAAGACGAGATGGCACACTTTCAGCAGGCATATGAAGAATACGGCGATGACGTTGCATTCCTAATGGTGAACCTCACCGATGGAGATAGGGAGACGGAAAAAACGGCAAAGCAGTTCATAGAGAAATCAGGATATACTTTCCCAATATATTACGATTTAACAGGGGAAGCAGGGATGACCTACGAGATATTTTCCATACCAACCACTATTTTTATCAATAGGGATGGGAATATGGTATATGCATGGGAAGGCGCGATGAATTTAGACGGTGCTCTCAACCAAGGCGGACTTCGGGCGGCCATTGAAAAAATCCTAAAAGATGAATAAATGAAAAAGGGGCGGAGATTATGAGTTATACATTGGCACTTTGCCAAATGAAAATCAGTGACAACAAGCAAATTAATCTAAACAAGGCAGAGCAACTGTTCAATGAGGCTGTGCTAGGTGGCGCGGATGTTATTGTTTTCCCAGAAATGTTTAATTGTCCCTATAGCAACAAATACTTCCAGCCATTTTCGGAAACCGATGAAGGCGAGACTGTTAGAACCCTTTCACGTCTGGCTAAGGCAAAAGGTAAAATCATTGTAGGCGGTAGCATTCCAGAGAGGGAAGGCGATAACATCTACAATACAAGTTTTGTATTGGACGAAAATGGGCAAATTATAGCAAAGCACCGGAAAGTTCACCTTTTTGATGTGGATATAAAAGATGGGGTTAGATTTAAAGAATCAGATACCTTAGCGGCTGGGGACAAAGTCACTGTAGCAGACACGACCAAGGGCAGAATAGGCATTGGGATTTGTTACGATATAAGATTTCCTGAGCTAAGTAGACTGATGGCACTAGAAGGGGTAGATTTAATTGTTTTCCCAGCGGTATTTGCGCAAAAAACCGGTGAGGTACATTGGGAAATGCTACTAAGAGCAAGAGCCGTGGATAACCAAGTTTATTTTGCTGGCGCAGCACCTGCTAGGGACCACGCCTCCAAGAGCCCCTGCTTTGCCCATTCCATGATTGTGGACCCTTGGGGAGAGGTAATAGCAAGAGCGGGCATTGAAGAATCTATCATTTATGCCGATATAGACACAGAGCGGATTAAAAACATAAGGCAGCAGCTACCACTGCTAGCGCATAGACGTACTGATTTGTACAAACTGGAGATAAAATAGATTGAGTTTTTTACCTACAAACAAAAAAGAAATGCAAGACAACGGATGGGAACAGGCAGACTTTGTCTTAGTCACAGGGGATGCGTATGTAGATCACCCGTCTTTTGGTCATGCTATCATAGCAAGAATACTAGAGTCCCATGGATATAAAGTGGCTATACTAGCCCAGCCGAACTGGAAAAATGCGGATGATTTTAAAAATTTTGGAAGGCCCAAATTAGGCTTTCTCATTACTGCTGGCAATGTGGATTCTATGGTGAACCACTACTCTGTGTTTAAGAAAAGAAGGAAAACCGACATATATTCACCGGGTGGTGTGGCTGGCATGCGCCCAGACAGGGCTACCATTGTTTATGCCTCTAGGGCCAGAGAAGCTTATAAAGATGT
>JAVBKP010000120.1:0-8950 GCA_031553975.1 Anaerovoracaceae bacterium
ATTTAGAGCCTAATCAAACCCTTGGAATCACAGTGGATGAAGGAAAGTTAAAAATTAATTAAATATTCTTGTTGACAGCTAGTCCAAATAATGTTATTATTTTAAAGCAGTGTCCTCTACGGATACTGCTCATATGGCGGCGTAGCTTAGTTGGCTAGAGCGTTCGGTTCATACCCGAAAGGTCGGTGGTTCGACTCCACTCGCCGCTACCATATAGTGCTGGTGGTGATACATAGATATTGCTGTTGGTACTTATGGGCGCATAGCTCAGCTGGGAGAGCATCTGCCTTACAAGCAGGAGGTCATAGGTTCGATCCCTATTGCGCCCACCAAATAAAAATTGAAGGATGTAAAGTCCTTTCTTTTTTGGCCTGGTAGTTCAGTTGGTTAGAATGCCAGCCTGTCACGCTGGAGGTCGACGGTTCGAGCCCGTTCCAGGTCGCCAATTTTCAAATTGAAATCACGAAGTATAATGGAAATTTAACTTAACATACGTAGGAAAATTTTCGTTAGACGAGGAATGTAATTTGAAATGACTCACAGTGTATATAGATATACACGAGAATCGGCTTCAAATTGCAATGACAAAGTATAACGGAAATTTAACAAGTATGCGGATGTAGTTTAATGGTAGAACTTCAGCCTTCCAAGCTGATCGCGCGGGTTCGATTCCCGCCATCCGCTCCAAAAGGGAATCGAAGCCGAAAGGGCGTCGAGCGTTAAAAAATCATCATGGATGATTTTTAGTGAGACGGTTCAAGCCTGTCGTACAGGCGAAGAACGGCAGATGCGAAGCATCTGTGTAATTCCCGCCATCCGCTCCAAAAGGGAATCGAGTTTTCTTGGGGTCCCCACAAAATGAAATTTTGAGGGGTAGGGTTCCCGCCATCCGCTCCAAATAATCTACCAGAGGCAGCTTGCGCCATTAGCTCAGTCGGTAGAGCACCTGACTCTTAATCAGGGTGTCCCGCGTTCGAGCCGCGGATGGCGCACCATAAGTATCGACTGTTTATGTGTTGCAGTACCTGTTTATGACCCATTAGCTCAGTCGGTAGAGCACTTGACTTTTAATCAAGGTGTCCCGCGTTCGAGTCGCGGATGGGTCACCAATTTTTTAACAAAAGAAATATCATTTTTATTGACATTTCTGGAACTATGCGCATATAATAAGAAGTGTGCAGTAGATAAGGCGACGTAGCCAAGTGGTAAGGCAGAGCTCTGCAAAAGCTCCACTCCCCAGTTCAAATCTGGGCGTCGCCTCCAATATTTTAATATGGTGGGCGTAGTCAAGTGGTTAAGACACAGGGTTGTGGCTCCTGCATGCGTGGGTTCAAATCCCATCGTCCACCCCAAAACAACAATCAAAGAGCATTAGCTCTTTTTTTTTGCTAATAAGCAAAAGCTAATCTTAAAACAAGGCGCGTGCCAACAATAAAAATCCAAAGATGACAAAAGGGATGCCAACAATTGAAGCAATGACTGTGCAGATCAAAATCACACCGACAATGACAAAAACAAAACCTATGATGGCGGCCGTCAACCTACCTACTAAACCTAATACAAACCCGATCATGCCCCACAGTGCGCGAAAAGGCCAAAATAAAATACCCATGCTTTTTCCTCCTTTTTTTCAATCTTAACATAATAAAATTGATTTAATTTTAGAATAGGATTAAAATTAAATGAGAAAATCGTATTGAATAGGCACAATAGTGCTATAAGAATGAAAAGATGGTTCCTAAAAAGTATGAACTGAGAGGTTTGCGTATGAAAAAGATTATTTTTGTGTTATTGCTAGTCTTAATGCTCTCTGGATGTAACCAAGCAAAGGATGATAACCAAACTGAGGTCCAAATTGCAAACAAGCCACCAGTGGGGGTAATGATTAACCCAGAAGGCACAATCCTAAAGGAACGATTTAAGGTGCCAGAAGGGTTTTCTAGAGTAGAATCAGAGCCTGGGAGCTTTGGTGAGTTTTTACAGCAACTACCTTTAAAGCCAGATAATACTAAAGTTAAAAACTTTGATGGTAGCGAAAAGGCACATGATGTTCATTTAGCGGTGGTAGATTATTCGTTGGGTGATAGAGATTTGCAACAGTGCGCTGATGCGGTGATGAGGCTGAGAGCTGAGTATTTTTATGAAAAGGATGCTTTGGATATGATTCATTTCAATTTCACCAATGGGTTCAAAGCGGAGTTTAGTACCTGGGCCAGCGGTCATAGTATTGCTGTGAACGACAACGATGTATCTTGGGTTAAGGATTCCAAAAGGGATGGCACAAGGGAGAGTTTTGACAAATTTATGAATATGGTATATGCCTATGCAGGGACATTGTCTCTAAAGGAAGAGCTAATATCAAAGGATATACAGGATTTACAAATTGGGGATGTATTCATACACGGAGGATCACCTGGACATGCTGTAATTGTGGTGGATATGGCGATAAATGATGCTACAGGTCAAAAGATTTTCATGCTAGCCCAAAGCTATATGCCGGCACAGGATATTCAAATATTAAAAGGTGACACAGATAACACACCGTGGTATGATGCAAACATAGAACAAACGTTGGATACACCAGAGTGGACCTTTGAAAAAACTGAATTGAGAGCATGGTAAAAGATGAATAGAAATACAAAACAACTAACAAGGATTATTGTTGGACTTGCGGTGATTATAATGGGTGGCGTTGGGGGAATCAATGCAGTAGGTGAGCTAAATGCGGCAGAACCATTACCACCAGACCATATTAGGATACATTTTATTGATGTAGGGCAGGCGGATAGTATTTTACTTCAACTTCCCAATATGGAAAATATGCTCATAGATGCAGGCAACAACGAAGATGGGCAACGGGTGGTGGAGTACCTACATGATTTAGGCATAAACAAGCTGGATTACGTCATAGGCACCCATCCTCACGAAGACCACATTGGTGGGCTAGATGATGTGATATACGGCTTTGATATTGGGAATATATACATGCCAAGGGCAGTGGCTACCACAAAGACATACAAAGATGTTTTACAGTCCATAAAGGACAAGGGACTAAAGGTGGATACTGCCAAAGGTGGCGTTTCTATCCTCAATCAAGAAAATCTAAAAATCCAATTGTTAGCACCAAATGCAGACGAATATGAGGACCTAAACAACTATAGTGCCGTGGTCAAAGTGACTTTTGGTGATAGGAGCTTTCTTTTCACAGGGGACGCTGAAAGCCTTTCTGAACGGGAAATGTTAGATATGGGGTATGACCTAAGGGCAGATGTGTTGAAAGTAGGCCATCATGGAAGCCATACATCAACCAGCGAGGCGTTTTTAGACGAAGTAAATCCTATGTATGCGGTTATCATGTGCAGGAAAGACAATGACTACGGACATCCTCATAGGGAAACCTTAGAGGCATTAAACCACAGAGGCGTTCAAATACTCAGAACCGATGAACTGGGGACCATTGTCCTCACATCGGATGGGAATGAATTAGAGTTCAGTAAGGAGGCGCAGAATGCAGGTAACTATTGATCGTTTTGAGGGCGAGTATGCTGTAGTAGAACTGGAAAACAAAACAACAGTCAAGATGCCAAAAGTCTTAGTACCAGGGGCTAAAGAATCGGATGTAGTAGAAATTCGTATACTGACGCAGGAAACCACTGCAAGAAAAGACGAGATCGAAGACCTTATGGATGAAGTATTCAAGTAAAAATTAAATAATTAACGGGAGATATAAAATGACAATAAAAGCTTTTTTAGGATATGTTGAGATAAGAACAAAACTAGCCAGTGTAATTCCTTTTTTGTTAGGCACGGCATACATGTATTACAAATTCCACACCTTTGATCTAATCAATGGTTTGCTGATGTTTGTATCTCTACTTCTGTTTGATATGACAACCACGGCGATTAACAACTACATGGATTACAGGACAGCCATAAAGCGTGAAGGGTATGGATTTGAAGAGCACAACGCAATGGTGAGAGACAATATATCTGTGAGAACAGCAAAGAGCATCATATTTGCAATGCTAATTTTGGCCGCGAGCCTTGGCTTCGTGCTTTTTCTTAGGACAAACATAATCGTGCTGCTACTTGGAATGCTCTCCTTTGCCATTGGCGTATGTTATACATTTGGACCATTGCCTATTTCTAGAACTCCTTTTGGAGAGATTTTTTCGGGGCTTGCCATGGGATTTATCATTCCATTTCTTGCTGTGTATATCCACGTATATGAATCACAATTCATCGTATCCAGCTTTACAGGGTCAGGCATATGGAGCTTGTCTATTGATGCACTTGAAATCATCAAGCTTTTTATCGTGATGACGCCTGCTGTTATGTGCATTTCTAATATCATGCTGGCCAATAACATATGTGATATGGAAGATGACAATGCCAATGGAAGAAAAACCTTTGCTCTTTGGGTAGGGGAAAAAGGCGCACTAAATACGTTTGCTATATCGTATGTGATAGGGTATGTAGCCATTGCAATGACTGTTGTCTTTCAGATACTACCTGTTTTTTATGGTATTGGTTTATTATCAGCAATAGTAGTTGCTAGGCATGTTAAAATCTTCAAAAATAAACATATAAAGGCAGAGACTTTTGTATTGTCTGTGAAAAACTTCATGCTGGTCAATGGGACTTGTTTGATTTTGCTCATAGGGTGTATTTCACTAGGAGTATAGGAAACTTTTTTTGCTACTCATTCGTCTAATAATAAAAGAGATTTTATGGAGGTACGCTATGGGGAATGCAAAATCTAAAAAGTATATGGTTGTAGTGGTGGCAGTAATAGCCTTTTTTGTAGTGGCTGTGTTTTATGTCAATGCCCAAATAAATGAGGGACAAAAGCAGCTTGAGAACATGAAGGTTACGGACTTGTTAGGGCAGGTGGAAGACGTACAAGATGTGAACGTTGCATTCTATCACCCTACATTTGAAAACTTTGATCAAGAAAAAAAGTCTCGGCTACATATGGCTACCGCATTCTTTCATGAACAGTTGAAAAATAAGGACTTGCACATGGTCACTAGCCCGCCGGAGGACTACGCTTTTTTTGATGTGGATTTTTCCCGTGAAAAACCGCATATCAAAATATACAGTGACGGTAGGGTATATATTTCTCCAACGGCAAGCCAAATTGGAGTTGGACCTGCGTGGTGGTATTGGATCATAAAGGGACCTGTAGGATTTGTGACAGAGCCAGATGAAAACATAGCGGATTTAGTGAACCAATGGCCTAGGGCGTGGAAAAATATTAAAGAGCCCGGTCAGGTTGATGGCGATGCCCCCATCGACAATGAATACATATACGGATTTTTTCAAAAAAACAAAGACAACAAGGACGAGAGATCTCATCTTTTAGGACTTTTTCAGTATTTAGATTGGCGTGAGTTTGAATGGGAAAATCATCCAGAAAAATCCGATGAAATATTGTCGTGGCTTTATCATGTGGAAGTAGAAAATCAAGAAGACCTAACCTCAATTCTCATGATGGTCTATACGGGTGGACTTGACGGAGCCTATGCACAAAGCTATGCGGATGTATTGGCTGTTCAATTTATGAAATCGCCTATCAACGTGGTAAAGGCATTGGCGGAAAAAATAGATGCCAGAGAGCCTATGGAGGTAGCGAAAGTAGATGAAATTTGTGATAACATTATCTATGGTTGTCAATATTACGAAATGGATGAACAGACGCTTGCCATGAAATCATTGAGAGAATATGCTAACAATCAAGAGAGTACAGAGACAGAAAGACAAGTGGTAGAGAAAATCATAAAGAGCTGGGAAAAGAGAAATTTTGTAAATAATTGAATAAAATGAAAGCGAGGGCATCATGAAAAAATTTAGGATGGCTATTATGGCAGCATGCATCATAGTTGTGGCAATCCCAAGTTGTATCTTTGCAGGGGACAAGCTTCATAGAATGATGCACAACAATCATGATACGTTGGTGATTGGAGAAGTGGTTGAAGTCACGGATCAATTGTACACAATTAAAATCCATGATACAATTGTGTCAGACCACGATATGTACCCCGACGATCCTTTTGAGCAGCTAAAACCAGATATAATGAAAATCAGCAGAAAAGATGGTGAGGTATTTTCCTCATACAGAGCGGCAGTTGGTGATTTTGTATTGATATCAGCCGATAAAGTTGAGGGTGACTTGTTCAAAGTGGCATGGGGCGCCTATATTGTAGATTCGCCCAACAAACAAACTTTGAAGATATTAGCTGATGCAGGAACCACCGAAAGTGAAAAAATGGACTTTGCGGCCATTGAATATTTTGTACATTCCGATGGTAAATCCACGGAATTTGTCTTTGATGGTACAATGCGCCAACTGTCTGTCTATGAGGATGATGACCACATTGAGAAAAAGCTTATATATGACAAAAGTGCGGACAAAACCTATTCTTTGCAGAGTGTTGATACCTTCAAGGCAGAAAGTAAGGTATTAGAAGAGAAAGAGCGGACAGAAAAAAGAACAAGATATTGGGCATGGTTTTCCTTGTCAGTATCAGTTATCATTACATGGAAAATTGTTAGGAGAAATATATAGATGTTAACAGCAAAAGACGTAATAGGCCACTGCCTCGCATTGGAAGGGGCAGTGATTACTTACCCATTTGGACCAGAGGTACTGGTGATGAAAAATGCAAAGCAGAAAATGTTTTGTTTAATCCATGAAGAGTCAGATCCACTTCATATTATTCTCAAATGTGATCCAGAAGATGCCATTGTCCTTAGAGAGAACTACCCATGTATCAAACCAGGGTATCATTGCAATAAAAAGCACTGGAATTCTGTATACATAGACGAGACATTAGAAGACGATATGGTGAGGGGCATGATTACAGCGGCCTATGATTTGGTCACACCAAAACCGAGGGTTAAAAAGTAAAGTGGGATGTGGTATAATAAATGCCAAGATGCATTTATTGCACCGTTATGAAGTAAGTCGCGTTAGCGACTTACACTTATGGTATAATAAACGCTAGGAAAGTAACAACAGTAATGTATACAGTTAGGAGAACCACATGTTCCAATATTTATGGCCAATTGGTTTAGTTATCGCATCCAATACCATGTATCATATATGCGCAAAATCTGTACCCAAAGAAGCAAGTGCTTTTTTTGCCGTGTTCATAGCCTATGTGGTAGGGGCAACGCTATCAATCATCCTATTTTTTATGACCAAAGGAGAAAGCACTTTTATGAAAGAAGTGTCTATGGTCAACTGGGCTAGCATTGTGCTTGGCATTTGCGTTGTAGGCCTAGAGTTCGGCTACATGACCGCGTACAAAGTAGGCTGGAATATTAGTATAGCCTCCCTTGTAGGCAATATGGTCGTAGCGTTGCTACTGGTAATCGTAGGCGTGCTTGCGTACAAGGAAGTGCTGACCATGAATCAGGTCATAGGCATAGTCCTTTGCAGTGGCGGCTTGTTCATGTTAAATAAGTAATCCATGTTAATTGAGGTAAAACCGTGAAATACGAATGGAAAAAACAAGAAAAAAACATATATTTACAAAAAGAAACCCCAACCTTTGTGACGGTGCCAAAGCATAAATACTTCACCATTGAAGGGGAAGGAAATCCCAATGGGCCAGGATTTTCGGACAAAATAGGCACACTTTATAGCCTTGCTTATGCTGTGCGCATGATGCCTAAAAAAGGCATTACGCCAGAGGGGTATTTTGAATATACAGTATACCCTCTAGAAGGTGTGTGGGATCTTAATGATAAAGCGAAGCAGGCTCAGAAACAGATTGGAACTTTTGACAAAGAAGATCTTGTATACAAGATTATGATTAGGCAACCTGATTTTGTCAACGAGGAAGTGGTCAAAAATGCCTTTGAAATTGTTAGAAAAAAAGAAAATAGCCCCCAATATGATCAAGTGAAATTTGAAGAGATTGAGGATGGTCCATGTGTGCAGATATTGCATGTGGGCTCTTATGACGACGAGCCAAGAAGCTTTGATCAGATGAAAGCGTTCATAACGGAAAACGGGAGAGAACGTAGGGCGTTAACCCATAGAGAAATTTATTTGTCCGACTTTAGAAAAGTGTCGCCAGAAAAGCTGAAGACAGTACTACGATACTTCATCACTGAGTAGGATGAGGCAAAACAGATAAACAGGGAGCGTTAGAGGGAATGGAGATTTTTATAGCGGTATTGTGGATGCTAGTGGCTATTTGCGTATCAAATGTGGTAGGCAGACTGGTGCCTTTCATATCAATACCTATTATTCAGATTGGGCTAGGTGTGGTCTACACTTTGATACCAGATCACCCAGAGTTCAAAATGAACCCAGCCCTATTTTTAGTCATGTTCATAGCACCATTGTTATTCAACGATGCTAAATTGTCAGATAAAAAAGCACTTTGGGAGCTGAAAAAACCAATATTTTTGTTTGGCATAGGCTTGGTGTTTATAACCGTGGTGGCAGTGGGGTATTTAGTCAATAGCATAGCGGCTGCAATACCACTGGCGGCAGCGTTTGCGCTGGCAGCAGCATTAGCACCAACGGATGCAGTGGCGGTAGGTTCTTTGGCAGAGCGCGTGAAAATCCCTCACAACATCATGCATGCCTTAGAGGGTGAGGCCTTGATTAACGATGCATCTGGCATTGTATCATTCCAATTTGCCATTGCCGCTTTGATGACAGGAACCTTTTCTGTACTAAACGCAGGGGCTAGTTTTATGGTAATAGCAGTGGGCGGTGCGGTAATAGGCGCGGTGCTAACTGGCATCAAATATCTTGTATTAAAATGGGTTAGATCCCTAGGAATGGAAAATATTACACTACATATTCTCTTGGAGATTATTACGCCTTTTATCATATTCCTGGCGGCAGAGCATATTCATGTCAGTGGTATTTTGGCTGTGGTGGTATCAGGAATCATTCATTCCTTCAACGCAAAAAGGTTAAACCCTA
>JAVBKP010000139.1:0-9191 GCA_031553975.1 Anaerovoracaceae bacterium
TTAGCCAAACTGGATATGTACCAAACGCAGAGACCCAAACCGCTGAGGCGATATCGGGGATTACGGGAATTATGTCCTATATTCCTGGAGCAATTCTTATTCTTGCAGCCGTGATCATGATGTTCTATAATATGGATGAGAAAATGTATAAAAAAATTGTTGAAGACCTAAAACAAGGAAAAACGGAGAGCTCAAGTATATAGTAAAAAATGTGGAGGTATGACATGAACGATTGGAAACGTCAAACAGTCAAGACGAGTGATGGAATAGACCTGAATTTTTACGATTTTGGTGAAGGTAAGCCCGTGGTTTTAATAGCGGGATATGCTGCACCAGCTAATTCATGGGTGCTTCAAGTGAAACCACTACTTGAGGCAGGGTTTAGGGTCATCTGTTTTGACAGGCGCTCTCATGGATTTTCTGAAAACACAGAAAAGGGACAAAATATGGAAAGACATGGCAAAGATTTAGATGAGTTTTTAAGGCATTTGAATCTTCAAAAACCATTGCTAGTAGGTCAGTCACAAGGGGCATCTACAATATTTTCATATATTTCCCAATTCGGAGATGAGAATATAAGCGGGGTGGTGGATATAGACCAAACACCGAAAATGGTCAATGATGAGGAGTGGGATAAGGGCATGTATGGAATTACACCAATTACATTGCCAACATTCTTTGATGATCCAATCCCTAGCCCGTTTTATGGAGAGCCACAACCAGAAGTCTTAGCGCAGTTAGCAGAAGCTTTAGCGGTAATGGAAAGTTTTGATCGAGTAGGCACAAAACCATTGCTAGGAGACCATGCAGCAGCTGATTGGAGGGCTACGTTAAAAGAAACAAAAGTTCCTGTGCTTTTTGTGGCAGGGCAAAACAGTCCATTTTGGAATTGTGAGCATGCGAAGGAGTCTGCAAGCCTGTGTCAATATGGAGAGTCAGCTGTTATTTCGGAGTGTGGCCATGCGGTCAATTGGGAACAAGCAGACGCTTTTAATGAAGTCCTATTAAATTTTACTAAAAAGATTTTCAAGTAAGCTAGGGCATAGAACAGTCCTAGTTACTAATAAAAAAACTGGAAGGAGCATTAGTATGGCAAAAGGAATAGTCAAAATTAATGGAGAACGTTGCAAAGGATGTGAGCTTTGCGTGTCGGTTTGTCCAAAGACAGTGCTAAAATTACACGAAAAAGAATTTAACAGCAAGGGGTATAGACCAGCCCACCCAGCCACCGAAGAGTGTATAGGGTGTGGTAGTTGTGCACTTGTATGCCCAGACGGAGCAATCAGCGTATATATAGATGAGGAGGGGAAGTAGGCATGGGTGAAAGAGTTTTAATGAAGGGAAACGAAGCATTTGCAGAGGCTGCCATTCGCAGCGGTTGTAGATTTTACTTTGGATACCCAATTACCCCACAAAACGAAGTAACAGAGTTCATGGCAAGAGAACTTGCCAAATATGAAGGAGGACGCTTCGTTCAAGCAGAAAGCGAGATTGCCGCGGTCAATATGGCATATGGAGCAGCAGGAGCAGGCGGAAGAGTGCTAATTTCTTCTGCATCACCAGGTGTAGCCCTTATGCAAGAAGGACTATCGTTCATCACAGCAGCTAACCTACCACTGGTACTACTAAACGTATCAAGAGGAGGCCCAGGTATTGGAAGCATCCAACCAGGTCAAGCAGATTATTACCAAGCCACACGAGGAGGCGGGAACGGTGACTACCACCTAGTGGTACTAGCGCCATCCTCTATCCAGGAGTCAGTAGACCTAATGAGCGTTGCCTTTGACATAGCAGACAAATACCAAAACCCAGTGATGCTTTTAACAGATGGTATGCTAGGACAAATGATGGAGCCTGTGACGCTGCCAGAGCCAAAGCAAGCATTGATTACGGCAGAAGAGATTGCAACAGACAAACCTTGGGCGATTACAGGCCATGGCGGCAAAAGAGACAGACAGGTGGTTAAAGCCCTTCACTTACAGCCAGAAACCTTAGAACAAACCATAATAGAGCGTGAAAAGAAATATGACGCCATCAGAAAAGACGAAGTGAGATACGAAACGGTAGGATTGGAAGAGGCAGAAATCGTGCTTGTAGCCTACGGATCAACTGCGAGAATATCTTTAGAGGCTATAGAAATATTAGGCGAACAAGGCATTAAAGCAGGGCTAATTAGACCGATTACATTGTGGCCATTCCCAGATGAAGCCTTTGATAAAATCCAAAAGTCAACTAAAATGCTCATGTCAGTTGAACTCAGCCAAGGACAAATGGTTGGTGACATTCAGATTGCTAGCAAAGCAAAGTACCAAGTAGGACTTTCTAAACGTGTTGGTGGTATGCTTTTGACACCACAACAAATAGCAGAAGATGTTAAAAAAGCTTTGGGGGTGAAATAGTGAAAACCATATTTGAATATACCAAAGGTATGCGTGAGACACAAACTACATATTGCCCTGGATGTACCCACGGCATTGCCCACAGATTAATTATGGAAGTTCTGGAAGAAAAGGGAGTCCTTGGCAGTACAATCGGTGTAGCACCAATTGGATGCTCTGTGCTATGCCACCAATTCATGAATGTAGATATGGCAGAAGGAGCCCACGGTAGAGCACCTGCTGTAGCCACTGGAATCAGAAGAGTACATCCAGACAAAGTGGTATTTACATACCAAGGAGATGGAGACTTAGCGTCCATTGGAATAGCTGAAATCGTTCACGCTGCCCACAGAGGTGAAAAATTCAGCACATTCTTTATTAACAATGCCATTTATGGCATGACCGGGGGACAAATGGCGCCAACCTCACTGATTGGGCAAAAGACAACCACCAGCGTGGAAGGAAGAACAAAAGAGCAATCAGGGATGCCACTACGCATGTCAGAAATGCTTTCGACCATTGATGGAGCAGTCTTTGTAGAACGCTGTGCCCTCAATACACCAGCCAACATTCGCAAAGCGAAAAAAGCCATCGAAAAGGCTTTTGACATACAGCAAAAGGGATTGGGATTCACATTTGTGGAATTGCTCTCAACATGTCCCACCAACTGGGGGCTAACACCAGTCAAATCCATGGAATGGCTAGGGGAGAACATGATCCCTTACTATCCACTTGGCAATTTCAAAAGTCCAGAGGAGGTGAAATAAATGGCGATAGAGAAAATTATCCTAGCAGGATTTGGAGGTCAAGGCGTACTTCTCATTGGACAAATGCTGGCCTATGCCGCCATGTATGAAAACAAAGAAGTGACATGGATGCCATCCTACGGGCCTGAAATGCGTGGAGGCACAGCCAACTGCTCCGTTATTATTTCTGACAGTAAAAAAATCAGCTCACCAATTGTGACAGAAGCTACCACTGTACTTGCTATGAACGGTCCATCCCTGCAAAAATTTGAAAAAGATGTAGTAGCTGGTGGCAAACTATTCATCAACGCATCCCTCATCGATGAGAAATCTACAAGAACAGACATAGACGTGTATTATGTAGATTGCAATGAAAAAGCCACGGCTTTAGGAAACCCCAAAGTAGCCAACATTGTAGCACTAGGAGCCCTATTAAAAGAAACAGGAATCGTAAAACCAGAGACCATTGTAAAGGTTATGGAAAAAACATTCACTGGGTCTAAGGCGGCATTGCTTGATTTAAATAAGCTGGCTCTTTCGGCGTATTGAAACTAGTCATTTCATAAAGACAAAAAAGCTCGTAGATTCTTGGAATGAAGAACTTGCGGGCTTTTGTTTATAATCAAAAGTGAGTTTTATGCTGACCTACACGAAAAAGTTGATATTTTCCTATAATTAAAGTAAGATATACTCATGGAATACCAAGCGAAATACGTAACAGATATAATGGGAGGAAATGATGGATAAAAAATTTGATATTGTAGCCCTTGGCGAATTGCTTATAGATTTTACCAGCAATGGTAACTCGGAGGCAGGCAATACTTTGTTTGAGGCTAACCCTGGCGGTGCGCCATGCAATATGCTAGCCATGTCGGCAAAACTAGGCAAAAGGACAGCTTTTATAGGCAAGGTGGGAAAAGACATGTTTGGGAATTTGCTGAAAGAAAAAGCATCTCAGGCAGGTATTAATATGGATAATTTGGTTTTCGATGACCAAGTAAACACTACGTTAGTATTTGTGCAAACAGCACCAGATGGAGACAGATCTTTTTCTTTCTTTAGAAACCCTGGGGCCGATACAATGATTAGAGCCGATGAGATTGACCATGATAAAATCACCTCCTCAAGAGCATTTCATTTTGGTACGTTGTCTTTGACCAATGAACCAGCAAAAAACGCCACAATTTCGGCGGTAAGGACAGCATCTGACAACAATTTGATAATTACCTTTGACCCCAACCTAAGACCTGCCCTATGGGCCGATATGAAGGATGCAAAGGCACAGATGACATGGGGTGCAGGTAAATGCCATATTATGAAATTAGCAGTAGAAGAACTAGAATTTATGATGGATGAGGCAGATCAAGACAAAGGTGTGGATATGCTTACGTCAAAAAATCCAAATATAAAAGTGGTATTTGTCACTGATGGAGCCAATGGCTCGACATGTTATATTGGCAATCGCAAAATCTTTGTGCCTGCCTTTAAAATCAACGCGATAGACACCACAGGAGCGGGGGATACATTCTTTGGCGCATGCGTTTCGTACATATTAGATCATGGAACAGCGTTAGAAGAAGAGCAGATGAAAGAAATGCTGACATTTGCCAATGCAAGTGCGGCCATTGTAGCCACTAGAAAAGGTGCATTACTATCTATGCCTACGAAAGAAGAGGTAGAAAATTTAGCTCATAAATAAGTTTTGCGAAATAGCAAATAACGGATGAAAGAAAGCGGATGGTGAGCGATGAGAGCAGCAGTGTTAAACAAAGTGAAGAGCCTATCAGTAGAGGAACGTGAGATACCAATATTAAAACATGGTGAGGTGCTGATAAAAGTCATGGCATGTGGCGTATGTGGTACGGATGTGCATATATTTGAAGGGGACAAAGGCGCGGCAGATAATCCATTGCCAATTATACTAGGGCATGAATTTGCAGGGGTGGTGGCTGCTGTAGCAGAAGATGAGAAAAGGTTAAAAATCGGTGACAGGGTTTGTGTAGACCCAAATGTGCTTTGCAATGAGTGTATGTATTGCTTAGAGGGTGATGGGAACTTTTGTGAGAGCATGACAGGTGTCGGGACTACGGTAGATGGCGGATTTTCACAGTATGTAGCAGTGCCAAGGCAGCAGGTATATAAATTGGAAGACAATACCACTTTTGAAGAGGGTGCCATGGCAGAGCCTTTGGCATGTTGTTTGCATGGAATGGATTTGGTGGGTGTGAAGCAAGGCGACAATGTAGTTGTGATTGGAGCAGGAATGATTGGTCTTTTGATGGTACAGCTAGCAAAAATAGCAGGTGCAGCCACAGTGACAATACTAGAACCCGTACAGAGCAAAAGAGAAATGGCCCAAAATCTAGGTGCTGATTATGCCATTGACCCTACTAGCCAGTCCGTAGAAGTGCTACTAAAGGAAAATGGAATAAGACGAATAAATTCGGTGATTGAGTGTGTTGGGCACCCAGCCACAATAGAACAAGCCATAAAGATAGCTGGCAAAAAATCTACTATCATGATGTTTGGGTTAACAAAACCAGAACAAACAGTAAGTATCTCGCCATATGAGATATTTAAAAAGGAAATAGTGCTGAAAGCCTCGTTTATTAATCCATATACTATGGGGCGTGCAGTGGATTTGCTGAACAACAAAAGAATAGATGTTTCATCCATGGTGGCAAAAACAATTCCATTAGAAGAATTAACAGTGGTTTTAGAAGATGCAGATATGCGAAAACTTGGGAAATACATTGTTTGTCCATGGCAATAGGGAGTGGAGTTGAGGAATATGAATTTTAGTCTAAAAACCAAACAAGAGCTAGAAAAATATGTATCCAAGAGGCCAAAATCAATTCTGACTATAGGAACCATTTCGGGAGATACGCAGCAGATTATAACCCTAGACTCAGCAAGTAAACCCATGGAAGGGAGAAATCTTAGGTACGATATTGGTTCTCTGACCAAAACCTTTACAGTAGCGTTGATGGCAAAGCATGCCTATGAAGGCACGTTGTCTTTTGATGATTCGCTTGACAAACATATTGAGGGTCTCCCTGAGGGATATTATCCCACGCTGCGAAGATTGGCTACCCATGCGGCCGGCTACCCTGCACCTATACCTTTTGGAAAACTATTCTTAGCAAAATCCCTGCTAGGTATGAATAAACCTAATGGGCTGATGCGAGTAAATCCATATCGAGGTGCATTAGATGAAAAAGTAATGTTTGATATTTTGAAAAGCACAAAATTGCAAGACAAAGACTATAAATTCTCCTATTCGAATTTTAGTTTTGGCATATTAGGCTACATTGCAGGTCAAAAGGCGAGTACCAACTACTGGGAGGCCATGGATAGATTTGTGCAAGAAGAATTTGGCATGAAGAACACGTGGATTGCCTCAGAAGACAGCTTAATAGGATATGACCAAAAGAGCAAAGAATGCAGGAATTGGCAATGGGATAAATCAGATGTTATTATAGCCGCTGGCGCAATTACCTCAGATGCACAAGATGTACTAAAATATTTGAAATCCAACATGTATGATGAAAAACCTTATCTGAAAATGTGCCACAAAAAATATGGTGAGGGCAACAAAAAATGGCAAATGGGCCTTGGGTGGCGTATAAAACCAAATACGCAAATTTTTTGGCATGACGGAAATGCAGGCTGTTTTAGTGCCTTTGCCGCCTTTGACAAAGAGAAAAAGGTAGGAACTGTGTTGATGTGTAACTATGGGTTGGTTAATATGCAAAATTTAGGATTTGCTGTTTTAGAAGATATAAACCAGCAGGGACTATAGAGCAAATAAGAGGGGGTTGTTGGTATGAGAGAATTAGCTAAACCACAGAAACTACGTGAAGGCGATAAAGTCGCCACTGTTAGCCTGTCATGGGGTGGTGCAGGTGATGCTGACTTGCTATGGCGTTATAACTTAGGAAAACAGCGGTTAGAGCAGCAGTTCGGATTGCAAGTGGTGGAGATGGAAAACACCCTCAAAGGCTCTGAATACATATACAATCACCCCAAAAAACGTGCAGAGGACCTAATGAATGCCTTTGCTGATCAGGAGGTCAAAGGGATTTTTTCATGCATAGGTGGCTATGAGAGCATTAGAATGCTACCTTATATTGACTTTGAGGTCATCAAAAATAATCCTAAAATCTTTATAGGATACTCAGACACGACCACGACCCATTTAATGTGTTATAAAGCAGGAATATCCAGTTTTTATGGAGCGTCCATATTGGCGGAGCTGGCGGAAAACAACAAAATATTTGACTATACGGTGGATTGGATTAGAAAAACTTTGTTTAATAGTGAGCCACTGGGCATGATTCCAGCATATCAGCAGTGGACGAGGGAACGTTTAGAATGGACCATTGAAAACGCAAATGTTGCCAAGACTATGGAAGAAAATAAAGGATATGAATTCTTGCAAGGGACGGGGATTGCCCGAGGGAGATTGTTTGGTGGATGTATTGAAGTTCTCGAAATGGCCAAAGGCACAGAACTCTGGCCCGATCGCAAGGAGCTTGAAGGTGCAATATTGTTTTTTGAAACCTCAGAAGATATGCCAGAACCAAGATGTGTGGAGTATTGGCTAAGAAATTATGGCAGTCAGGGGATTTTACAAAATGTTTCGGGCATGATTTTTGGGAAACCATACCAAGAAAAGTATTATGCAGAATATAAAGAAGCTATTTTAAAAGTGCTAGCAGAGTTAAAACTTTTTGAGATACCGGTAATATACAATGCATCTTTTGGACACAATGAACCAATGTGTGTGTTGCCATACGGCGCAATGGCTGAGATTAACTGTAATGATAAAACCTTTGTTATTTTAGAGTCAGGTGTGTTGCCAAATTAAATAATCTGAATATTAATAAAAGGGTTGACGTCAAATTTCACATATGGTATAGTATTTAAGTGACGTCATAAAAGCGTCACTATTTAGGGGTATAGCTCAGTTGGTAGAGCAGTGGTCTCCAAAACCACGTGTCGAGGGTTCAAGTCCTTCTGCCCCTGCCAAAATGGACTTGAAGCCGAAAGGGCGTTGAGTGTGAAGAAAGCCATCGTGGATGGTTTTTAACGAGACGGTTCAAGCCTGTCGCACAGGCGAAGAACGGGAGCGAAGCGACGAAGTCCTTCTGCCCCTGCCAAAAGTCGAAAGACTTGAACCCGAAAGGGCAAGATTTAATTTTAAAAGTAATAAAATAATGCTTGACAGAGTACACATTTCTTTAGTATACTGTTCTAGCGAGTAACGGGGTGTAGCGCAGCTTGGTAGCGCAACTGGTTTGGGACCAGTGGGCCGCGGGTTCAAATCCTGCCACCCCGACCAATTACTGTAAGGGCCATTAGCTCAGTAGGTTAGAGCGTCCGGCTCATAACCGGCAGGTCCGGGGTTCGAGTCCCTGATGGCCCACCATTTTTTAGTCCAGCAGGACTCGAACCCGAAAGGGCATCGAACGTTAAGAAAATTATCGTGGATGATTTTTAGTGAGATGATTCAAGACTGTCGCACAGTCGAAGAATAGCAACGAAGTTGCGAAGTCCCTGATGGCCCACCATTTTTAAGTCCAACAGTCGAAGAATAGCAACGAAGTTGCGAAATCCCTGATGGTTCACCATTTTCCTTACCGTATATTTGCCCTGATAGCTCAGTCGGTAGAGCAGTAGACTGAAAATCTACGTGTCCGTGGTTCGATTCCGCGTCTGGGCACCACATGAATTGAAAAACAAAGGCTTTCACGAATTTGTGAAAGCCTTTGTTTTTTATTTTTTTTGTGTTTGTCGCCACTCTGTCGCCACTTTTTATTTGATGAATCTTATGAAGAAAACACAATAGCATCTAATCTTTCTATAGCATTCTTCTTTTCTGAATTGTCTACAGACGTATAAAACTGTGCGGTAACATTTATATTAGCATGTCCCATGAGTTTGTATGCCACCTGCAGGGGCACGCCTGCCTTGCAGAGGTTAGTGCAAAAGGTACGTCTAAAAGTGTGGAATTCTTTGTAGGCGACACCACATTTTTTACAATGCCGTATGAGAGCAGTCCGTA
>JAVBKP010000071.1:0-6175 GCA_031553975.1 Anaerovoracaceae bacterium
TGGGGACGGTTCTAGATTGCTGACCTATCGGTCAACAATCTAGAACCGTCCCCTTTTGCGTTATTTTTTTGTCCTACCCTATTTTCACTTTCCTAGCAAAAAGTGTTCTGCTCAGTGACGTCACTGCTATTATGCCCATGGCAATAGATCCAGCGATCATCAATGTGCTGTAAGCTGTAGTGGCTGCCGCAGAGACATCGTTCCTAAAGGCTAGCAGCATCATTTTGTACATGCCCCCACCGGGTACAATGGGTATTAAACCAGCTACGAGAAATAGTGTTGCTGGTTTTTTGTATATTCTGGCCATGATTTCCGCGCAAAGTGAAATTGTCATGCTGGAAAAAAAGGCAGCGCCAAATCCAGAATAGGGAAATACTAGGAGGTATACCAAGTATCCTAACCCGCCGGTTAATCCTGCAAGAAATATGTTCTTGCCTCTGACGTTAAAAATGATTGCAAAGGCGACACTGGCAATGATGGCCGCGATTACACGAATTGCTATTTCCATATTCTCACTCCTATCCTAAAAAATTGTATACAAGACCAGCTCCTGCCCCGAGTGCTGCTGCTATAAAAATTGCTTCAATGCTTCTATTCGTACCCGATACCATATCTCCTGCCGCAATGTCCCTAATGGCGTTGGTCATCATCAGCCCTGGCACCAACAGCATCAATATGGATATGGTGATAATATCCCCATGGGTTCCAATGCCTATCCTCGCTGACATGGTGCCGAAAAATGCAGATATCATACCGCCAATTAAATTCACAAAGAATGGATTTAACTTTGACTGGTTGAGGAAAGACACCAACACTCTTAAAATGCCCCCCGCTACGGTAGCACATATCATATCCTGTATATCTCCTGCAAAGGCTATGGCAAAAGAACCTGCTGCAAGGGCACATGCCAAAACCATTACGATTCCTTTATAGGCAGCAGTAGCCTCGATTCCTCTCAGATGATTCTCTGCTTCTAGGATATCTGGTATGTTGGATGCCAATGAACGGGAAAAATCATTGAGCTTGTCTACCTTGCTTAAATCAGTCTGATTAGGCCGGATCAACCGCATCACCGTATAAGCCTTGTCGTCGTCTCCAATGAGAGATACAGTGATCATACCTGGTGTTGCATAACACTGGCAGTCTTTCGCCCCATAAATCTTCGCTATATATGGCACCATTTCCTCAGCCCTGTATATCTCTCCGCCACTTTCTAGCATAATACGTCCTGCCAGAACAGAAAGTTTTAATATTTTATTATATTCTAAATCTAGGCTTGCTTGATCCATTGTGTTTCGCCTCCTTTTTTGTTATTATACAATATAGTATAACAAAAATTTTAGTCAATTGCTAACAGATGGAGGAATTTATGAGTATCTCAATAGATATGCTGAGAAAACAACACCCCTTGGTGAAAAAACTGGAGGACTGCGAGGAGTTCTTGTGGCTCAATCCCAAACATGCAGTTGGGGACGGTTCTAAACTGCATGTGACCGAACGGTCAGCAATTTTGAACCGTCCCCAATCGCCACTTACCCATACAGATATAAAGGATGCCTCTGACAGGTTAGTGCGCTTCGCGCCTTATATCATGAAAAGTTTTCCTGAAACTGAGGCAAGCGGAGGTATCATTGAGTCTCCTTTGGTAGAGATTCCAAACATGAAAAATGCATTGGAAAATAAGTACAATGCATCTATTCCTGGAAAAGTTATGCTCAAATGTGACAGCCACCTTCCTATCTCTGGTTCTATCAAGGCTAGGGGCGGCATCTACGAAGTGTTAAAATTGGCAGAAAAAATTGCCTTAGAAAAAGGGCTTTTGTCCTTAGACGATGATTATTCTATATTGTGCGAAGAAAGGTTCAAATCGCTATTTGGTCAATACAGCGTGGCTGTAGGCTCCACAGGCAATCTTGGTCTAAGCATAGGGATAATCAGTGCCAAATTGGGATTCAAGGTCACTGTGCATATGTCTGCCGATGCAAGGCAGTGGAAAAAGGATTTGTTACGCGCTAAAGGCGTTACTGTTATCGAATATCCTGATGATTATGAAAAAGCAGTAGCCGAAGGAAGACGCCAAGCGGCAGCTGACCCAATGTGCCACTTTGTAGATGATGAGGCGTCTTCCGACTTGTTCTTAGGCTACTCCGTGGCCGCAGGCCGATTGGCCCGACAACTTGATGCCCATGGCATCACAGTTGACACCGCGCACCCGTTATTTGTCTACCTTCCCTGCGGTGTGGGAGGCGGCCCCGGAGGGGTGGCCTTCGGCCTATATGAACAGTTCGGCGAATATGTTCATTCTTTTTTCGCCGAACCTACCCATGCCCCTTGTATGACACTGGGCATGATGACAGGGCTTCACAATGAAATCTCCGTAGGAGATATTGGATTGGACGGCAAGACAGCTGCCGACGGACTAGCCGTAGGCAGGGCTTCAGGGCTAGTAGGCACCATGATGGAGCCCATCCTAGATGGCTGCTTCACAGTAGAAGACCATGCACTTTATCCTCTGTTAACTATGCTAAAAGACAGTGAAAACATCGCCATCGAGCCTTCCGCCTGTGCCGGAATCCCAGGCATTTTCCACATAACAAAAGCCACAGACTATTTACAGTCCCATGGCCTAAAAGAACATATGGAAAATGCGACACACATCATTTGGGCCACAGGCGGTAGCATGGTGCCCGATACTGAAATGGATGACTATTACAAAAAAGGCTACCTAGATTAAAGTAGCCTCCTTAGATTATTAGCTCTATGTTTCTCTATTTTGATGGTTCAATGCATTTACTTTTTCTATGGTGAGTCCTGTTACATCCGCAATTTCCTCAACTGGCATATTTTTTGCAAGTAGTTTTTTGGCTGTTTCTAGGGCTTTTTGCTTTGCTCCTTCTTCTCTCGCCTCTTCTTGCCAGATTTCTTTTGCATCGTCAATGTTAAATTCAGTGAATAACATGTTAATTACCTCACTTCCGTTCTTTTGTAGAAAATCAACAAGTATTTTGTTCTTAATGCAGTATTCAATTGCCTCTTTCACTGCATCCTCTAAGCTCTTGCCTCTTTCCTTGTTTTCTCTTATTTTTGCAATAAATATGGCATAATCATCTAGGGTTTTGCTCTTCCCAGCCATCTCTTGGTTATGTCCCTTATTGATATTGTACACTTTCACAACAAGTTCTAATTCAATATTCTCGCTTACATCCTGAAAGGCATCTGACAGCTTCAACACCATTTGGTCTGGAAATTCTCCTGCTCTTTGCTCTCCGTTATATAAAACAATAAACTCGGGCGTAGGTATCTTGATTAGACTAGTTCTATATATGTCTTTGTTTGATATTATTTTCTCATAAATACGGCTAATATACAACAAGAATCTCAATGGCATATTTTCATTGATGGTGGATTGATGTTCAATTAAAATTACTAGCTTGCCATCAATTGTGAATGACAGATCGTTGATGCGGTCCAGAAATAGTGCGTTTTGCAATGTGTTGATTTCAATTTTTGTGTTTGACGAATAATTTGTGCCTTCTATGGCATTGTACAACTCGATTAGTTTTTCTTTCTCCTTAAAAAGCAGTGTAAACACGCTATCTTTGTTCTTTTGGTTCGCTTTCATGGTTCCCTTCTTTCCCCTTTTGTTTTAGATGGTTTAAATTAATATTACCATATATTTTTATACATTTCAACCATATTTTTACATTTTATTTGTACTGACACTGATTAATCAGCGGAGTACAAATAAATTTAAATGGGTATTTGGCTGTCACGGGGGGGGGATAGCCTGACCGGCGGAATCTGCACATCCAGCATAACTGCCAGCGTAGCTGAGGGGACCTGCAGGCCAATATTTGCAGAATGGGAGCAGGAATTGCAGAAATGCCATCATAAATGGAAGTCTAATCAAACATCTCTGATTTTTGTTTTATATAATAAGACAACGCTAGAAAGTCTTTATCATTGTTCTCAATATAATCATCGCCGAATTTTTCCATTCGGCGTTCTTTTGTTATTTCTACGACTTTGTCAATCATGGAGGCCCTCACTTGCTTTGGCAGCTTGGCCCTAGTGACTTCCGATTTTAGGCTCTCCACCCATGTAGCGATTTGATCTGCCTTTTGTGGACTAAAGTCCTCTTGCCATTCGTTGGCTAGGATACGACAAATCTTATCAAAACTCATTTTTCCAAGTTGCTTTTTTGCCATGGTTCACCTCTCTCTAATAAAATCTCCATACTATATAGTACAGATTTTATTGGGATTTTTCAACACAAATATGATAAACTTATTATATAGCATTCACTTTTAGGAGGATTCTCATGACAAAAAATATTAAAGATAAGCTGTATTTTTCCGCTATGGCTGAAGATGCCTACGAATTGGCGCGAAAGTATAATGTAGGGGTAGAGGTCAATGCTCTTTGCGTCTCAACGGTGCTAGATGATTTTTCATCAACAAAACATGCCATCAAAGCAGATATGGCTGGCATCAATCGATTTACCGCCCATGGCATATTCAATGACTTAATTCCTGCTGCCATGGATCCCGAGATTCGCAAGGTAGTTATGAATCGGTTTAATGCCGTCTTTCATGCGGTGACTGAATTAGAGATTCATCGTGTGGTATTCCATAGCGGATGGTTTCCTAACACATATTTTCCTGAGATTTGGGTTGAAAATTCTAAAAGGTTCTGGTCGGAATTTATGTCCGATAAACCACCAGATTTCAACATCATGATAGAGAACGCCTATGATTTTGGACCGGACCTGCTTTGCAGGCTCATAGACGTACTTGATGATGCTAGAATCAAAATCTGTCTTGACCTAGGTCATATCAACACTTTTTCAAAAACAACACTTCCAAACTGGATACATACGCTGGGAGATAGGATTGGTCATGTCCACATGCATAGCAACGATGCTGATGGCGACAAGCATTGGGCATTCGCTAAAGGCACTGTAGACATTAAATACGCCCTAGATGCCATATCAGAATGTGCGCCTAACGCTACATTTTGCATTGAGACACGGGATAATGTGAGTGAATCTATACAATGGCTTGTGAGGGATGGGTATTTGATTTTGTAATAAAATTTTCTTAAACTGGACCTTATTATACAAAAGGGCATCCCTTGTCATGAGGGATGCCCTTTTGCATTACCAATTCAGAATTACTTTTCCCGATTTTCCACTAATCATAGCTTCAAATCCTTTTTCAAAGTCTTTATAGTCGAACTCATGGGTGATTACCTCAGATACATCTAACCCCGATTGAAGCATAGCTGTCATTTTATACCACGTTTCGTACATTTCACGCCCGTAGATTCCTTTGATAAATAGCCCATTAAATATCACTTTATCCCAGTTGATGTTAGTGTCAGCAGGGAGCAATCCAAGAATAGCAATTTTCCCACCGTGAATCATGTTGTCTACCATGCTTTGAAAAGCTGCTTTGTTTCCTGACATTTCAAGACCTACATCAAAGCCTTCTTTCATGCCTAGCTCTTTCATGACATCTTCTAAGCTTTCTTTAGCCACGTTGACTGTCCGGGTCGCGCCCATCTTCTTAGCCATCTCAAGTCTATAGTCGTTAACATCTGTTACTACAACATTTCTCGCGCCGATATGTTTTACAATAGCCACAGCCATCATGCCGATAGGTCCTGCCCCTGTGATCAGCACATCCTCCCCTACCACATCCCATGATAAAGCCGTATGTGTGGCATTGCCAAGTGGATCAAAAATACTGATTAGGTTATCTGGAATATCATTGTTCACCAGCCATATATTGCTAGCAGGAATGGCGGCATACTCTGCAAAAATCCCAGTTCTATTCACGCCGATGCCTTGCGTATCTTTGCAAAGATGTCTGCGGCCAGCAAAACAGTTACGGCATTTTCCGCACACAACATGGCCTTCCCCAGATACTCGATCCCCTACTTTGAAATGATCAACATCTTCGCCTACTTCTACGATTTCCCCCACGAACTCATGTCCAATGGTCATTGGTGTCTTAATGGTCCTCTGGGCCCAATCGTTCCACTCATAAATATGTACGTCTGTACCGCAAATGGCAGTCTTGTGCATTTTCACTAGCACTTCGTATTTGCCAATGGTTGGAACCTCAACTTGCTTTAGCCAAAGCCCTTTTTCTGGTTTTTCTTTCACTAAAGC
>JAVBKP010000095.1:0-36045 GCA_031553975.1 Anaerovoracaceae bacterium
TATTGTTTTTGTTTTTTGGAATTGAACAAGGAGTTGTTTTAATTCTAATTTTCATTATAATTATTTACTTCTTCGTTCTTTGACTAAATTTCTGCACTATGTAGTTTTCAAGGTTCTGTGCTGTTTCGCGTTTTTGTTTTGTGCGATTCAGCTTTTATAGATTACCACTTCTAGAGGGTAGTGTCAACAGGTTTTTTTAAAATAATTTAAAATTTTTCAAAACTTTTTTCGACATTTGCATTTTTCAACGTTTTGTGGAGTCTAAAGGTTAAATAAAGTATCAGTGCTATGACATTCATTATCGAATACATTAGGTAAACCGCACTTGCACTATATAAATCCATGACCAATCCTCCTAAGAATTGACATACAATACTGCCGCAACTAACTGTCGCTGCTGTATATATGCTAACGGCTACTGATCTCTTGCTTTCGCCTACTAATTTGTCTACATACTTAATGGCGCCTACTATAAATAAGCCATTGGCTATTCCCTGTAGGAAAAATAATCCATATATAAGCATTGGGTCTGGCAATGTAGAAAGCCAAAAGAATCGAAGTGCTGCCACAACCATAGGGATTATTAAAAGTTTTTCTATGGGAATCTTCTTTAATAGGTAATCTGTCGCTTGCATGAATGGCATCTCGCTCCCTGCCATTAGTAGAAATGCTAATCCTACACCTGCTAAATCCCCACCTGCATCTTTGAACATAAAGCTAAAGTATGTGTTGTGTGCGATAGAGGTTCCTACCACGAAAAAAGCGCTAATTGTTAATTGTATAAACTTTTTATTCCCTGCCAGCATCTTGAAGCCGTGGATCACACTTGTTTTTTCTTCATTTTGTTTAGTAGCTTGGATGGTGTAACTGCTTTTATTTATAGTAAGAAAACATATTGCTGCCAGAAACATAGCCACTGTGTGCCCTTGAAATATATTAATCAATCCTAGTTTGTCAGCGATAAGTCCTGAAATCAAACTTCCTACCGCATAACCACCGGCACCCCACATGCGGACTTTACCATAGTCATTTGATGAAGCTAATGTATTGGAATCTTCTAGGGAAAACATTGGTGCTTGGAAAAATAATGCACAAATATAAAGGCTTAACAAAACGATGAAGAGTTCAGAAAACCGCATCATCCCCACAAAAATACCTGGCATTATATACACTAGCGTCATAATTGCTTTTGATTTGTTTTTATGCTCATAAAAGCTCGCAAGAATTGGAGTTGATACTATTCCTATGGCCACCCCGCCTGCCGTCAATGCTCCAATCTCTGTTCCTGTAAATCCTATGGAGGATAGATATTGTGGCATTAGTGTGAACAGTATCCCTATGGCCATATATGAAAAAGTGTACATTCCTGCGTATTTTAAATATTGATTTTGCAAATTATTTCCCTCCTAAATTTTCTGTGCTATTGTATCACATTTTACCTTTATATTGCATATTTTTTTTGCTGATACAGATACTATTGCTGTATTTATGGTTTTAGGAGGCAAATTATGGTTCTAATTATGGTAAGAACATTAATTTTATATTTTATTGTTTTAGTGGCATTGAGGATAATGGGCAAATCCGAGCTTTCTGAAATGGAGCCTTTCCAACTTGTGGTTCTCATTATGATAGCTGAGTTGGCGGCTATGCCTATGGAAGACCCAGGTCTTTCTTTATTTAATGGTGTATCTGCTGTGGTTATATTGATGTTCCTCCAAATTTTAATTTCTTTTATTTCTTGCCGTAGTGAGAGGTTTAGAATTTTTTTTAATGGTAAGAGCAAGGCGCTTATCCAAAAGGGGGTTCTTGATGAAAAGGCACTTAGGGATTTGAGGATTAGCATTAGCGATTTGTTGGAGCAACTTAGAATAAAAGACTATCCTTCAATTTCAGATGTTGATTTTGCCATTCTAGAATCTAACGGAGAATTAAGTGTAATTCCAAAGTCTCATAAAAAGCCTCTGGTCCGGGAGGATCTAAATATTAATAAACTTGACGAGGACATGCCAATTCCATTGATTGTAAATGGAAAGCTCTACGATAATTCTTTAGTATATCTAAATATGACGGAAGCTCAGTTTGCTGAAAGGCTAAAGGATAAAGGTGTTGATGATTATGGGGAAATACTGCTGTGTTATTCGGATGAAACCCATGATTTGATTGTGTACAAGAAAGGGGATCGTGAATGAAATCTTTAATCATTAGCACAATTTGTGTGTTGACCATCGTATTTGGTTGGATGGTTTTTATGAACCACTCAGAGTCCGCAATTAATCAGCTAGTTTACCAATTGGATGTGGAGGTGTACTCTCCTGTGTCTACTGAGAATTGGTCTAGGACCGATGCGGGTTTTCAAGAGCTTTATAATCAATGGCAACAGCATCGAAAACTATATGCCCTCTTTGCTGACCATGCTATTTTAATTGATATTGATATAACATTTTCACAAGCCATGGCCTTTATACAGGCAAGGTCCCATGATCAAGTCATGGGCGAGTTGGCGGCTTTGCGAGAGCAATTCTATATACTAATAGTATCTGATTCTCTCACCGTGGCCAATGTAATATAATGATTTGGGCTCATCATTGGGGACGGTTCCAAATAACTGACCATTTGGTCTGTTATTTGGAACCGTCCCCAATCGCTAACCTAGTTGCTTTCTGATTTTTAGTTTACATTCTGCTTTACTCTTTACTAAATATTGTATATAATTAGTGATGAAGCACAATCTGTCGGTTTTTTTATATTTAGAACCGTCCCCAATGCATTGTATATACACAAGAAAGAGGGTATTATAATGAACCAACCAAATCAAAATTTTTCGGATCTACTTTCAAATAGATATAAGGATATGTTAAAAATGAGGGAATCTGCACCTCAATCGTCATCTCAACCTCAGAGTGAGCCTGTTTCTGAAGTGATTTCTGCGGAAATAGAAGTTGGTATACCTCAACCTGAGGTTCAGACAGGTACTCCTCATTATGTAACAATTGAGGACAAGCTAGGTAAATTTTTAGAAAGGATTCAGCGTTCTAGTAATTATCCATCAAATCAGGAGCTTATTTCTAGGTTTGGCTTCACCACTAATGATTTTGCTGCACTATCTGACTATAAATACAGGCTTTTATTGGATCCTGATTTTAGCATCTATGAGAAAATTAGTTTGCAAGGTGAGGGAAGTAAAAATCTTTTTTTCAAGAAGGACTATGCCCGGGAAAAGTTTATAAATATGTTCAATATCTACATAGAGGGAAGTAATCAGTTTAGGGCAAGTGATTTTATCGATGAAATGTTGTCGAATTTGATTTACTCTGAGACCCAGAGCACATTTGACTTAGATAATGAAACCAACCCGAGAAAGGTAATTGAGAATATAATTAATAAAGAAGGCGCACTGGATTCTTCTGAGCAGCTTCTTGTAAATATTTATAATTGTTATGCTTATATTATAGAGAATGATATGTCTGAGGAAGGACTTTTTGAATTGAGAAAGCTCTTAATAGAGGGTCTTGAAGTTAAGCCAGCCAGGCGATATCGTACAGAAGACTTGGTTATAAACGGAAATATTGGAAATATCGCCATCAAGTGTGTGCCTCCTGCTAATATAGATTTGTTTATGAAAAAACTTTTTACTTATATTGACTTTTCCATGAGCAATGCAAGCCCAGTGGATGGGTTTATTTCTTCATTGGTAATTCATTATTACTTTGTTTATATTAGTCCGTATTTTGAACATAACTTTATCTTAGCTAGGCTCCTATCTGCTTGGTACATTATTAAGCATCCGGATATTTCATATAAACCTTTGTTTCTCAGCGAAGCCATTGCCCGTGATCGGCAAAGTGGCAAATATTTGAAGACATTGCAAGATTCTTTTGAGTCTGGGGGGGATTTAACTTACTTTGTTAACTATTTGTCAGATATAATTTCCACCTACTCAAATGTATATATTAACTTGTCCAAAATTGTGGAACGAACCTTGGCTGACAGCATCGACCTATCAAAGGCAGAGGAAAGAGCGATTAAAATTATACTTCTTTTTCCTGAAATTGGTGATAGGTATTTTGATTGGCAAAAATTTAAGGCTTATGACCATACCAACTTTAGCAAGCAGTATTATAATCGTTTGCTAAATCACCTAGAAGAAAAAGGGATATTGATTTCTAGAGCAAAGAATACCAAACTCTATCGCCTGGACTATGAGAAGTTTAATATCTAGCCTACTGTTTGGGACGGTTCTACATTGCATCTATAAAGGACGGATCCAAATTGCTGACCCATCGGTCATCAATTTGGATCCGTCCCCTTTTTTCATATTCGTCATTTAGAACCGTCCCAATTTTATGATTTGTGTAGTTATACTTGGTATTTTCCACATCGGTCTGCAAACACGCCAAGTTTTGCACCTCTTTCATATAATTCAATTACTTCACAACCGTTATGACAATCTTGGCACTCAAAGGCTTTTGTTTCCACTTCGCTGACCGTTCGGTCAAATCCTCTGAATTTGCTTTTATTTTCACTATCCGCCATTTCTTCTCGGGCTAGTAACGCTGCACCCAGTGCGCCCATGACTTTATGCTCTTTAGGAACCGTGACTTCTACCCCTAGTGCATCTTCAAATGCTTTTTTAATCCCAATATTAGATGCTACGCCACCTTGGAATATTACTTTCGGTAATATTTTTTTTCCTTTTGCCACGTTGCTCAAATAATTACGTACCAATGCAATACACATTCCATTAACAATGTCTTCTTTGCTATACCCCATCTGCTGCTTATGTATAATATCTGATTCTGCAAAAACAGCACAGCGACCGGCTATTCGCACTGGATTCTTTGATCTAATGGCATATGCTCCGAACTCTTGAATTGGTATTTCCATTCTCTCTGCCTGCCTGTCTAAAAAAGATCCTGTGCCTGCTGCGCAAACAGTATTCATAGCAAAGTCAGATATCATTCCATCCCTGATTAGTATAATCTTAGAGTCCTGACCGCCTATCTCTAAGATAGTCTGCACGTCTGGATACAAAAAAGTAGCGGCTATCCCATGGGCGGTAATTTCATTTTTTGCAATGTCAGCCCCTACTATAGCGGCTGTCAGTGTCCTCCCACTGCCCGTCGCTCCTACACCCAAAATCTCATCAGCCCTTACTTTATCTCTGAGAATGTCTAATCCCTCACACACTGCCTTAATAGGATTTCCCTTGGTTCTAAGGTATATCTCTTTGGTGAGTTCTCCTTTCTCATTTATTAATACTAGGTCTGTACTAACAGAGCCCACATCAATTCCAAGATAATACATTTTTCTTCCTACCTTCTAATTTACTCTTTCTCTTCTTTTGTATCTCTAAAATGTCCAAAAATGCCTCTAATCTTGTTATATAGCCAGCATCTCCATCCATCTCATCAAAAATTAAGGTCAAAACTTTAATCTTGAGGTCTTCCACCAATGGTCCAAATGCGGATTTTGCCACAATTTCTGGCATGCATCCTGATGGGAATATCTGAATCATCCCGTCATATCCCCTTCGGGCACAGATTATTCCGTCTTCCACGGTTTCTTTTGCGTATCCACCTATCATATGCCCCAAGTACTTATTTTTTTTTCTCTCCATATATTTCCCATAAAATGGATTTAAAATGGTATGGTCAATCCACCAGCCAATATACATCCTCTTGGAAAATGATACCCTCATATCCATCAGTCGCTCAAACAGATTATGACTAGCCATAGGTTCTATTAATGAAAAAATTTCCCCTGTCACCATTAACCTAATTGGTTTTAATTTGGTATTTAATGGTATTTTATCCATCAACTCCTGCATGCCACTGATTATGCGCACCCCATCTTTTGTATTGGTTGCCATAGACAACAATGCTCTGGTTTTTACTAAAATCTCTTTGTGCTGTCCTGAAACGATTTCATAGGCTGCATATCTGTATGCTGCCTCCTCTAGCCCATCTAGCCCTTTTATAATCTTATAGGCACCTTTGGCTGCCTTTGCCACACCCATGCGAGTGGTGTTTCTTTGGCTCACCACCTTTGACAATCGATTGATTAGTTCTTTGCCTCCAATATCAGAAACTGCATCTATTAGTATCCAATCCATCTTGTATCCGTTGGCATCCAAAATAGATTTTAACAACTCAGCATATTCCCCTAGTCTGCATGGTCCCATGGTTGCAGGCATAATCACTGTATCAGCACCTTGCTTATAACATTCCACTAACCCTGCTATCATAAGTTTGAATGGGATGCAGATATCCTCTGGCGATAATTTTGCTCCTTCTTCTAGGGTTTTCGAATTATACAGCGGTGGTAGAATCACCTCCACGCCAATCTCTGTTAGAAATATCCTAGCTGGAATATGCGCATTTCCAAAATGGGGAAATGTAATTTTCATTGTGGTCTCTCCTTTTTAATTATGTCGCTAAAAGCCAATATTCTGGTGCTTAACCCTGCTTCCCCTGATTGTTCATCTAGTTTGAGGACAAGCATGGGAAAATCGGCAACACTGTTTTTTATGAACTCAATGGCAATAGAGTCTATCCCGCAATTAAATGATGATAAATAAATAATCCCGTCTATCTCTCCTGACGCAACTAGATTTTTGGATGCCAAATAGTTGTTTCTAAAATAGAGCCAATATGGTTTTTTGACCATTTTTGAGAAATCTTGGTTCGATTCCAATCGGATTACGGCATCTTCAGTGACAACTCCTATATCCATTTTATGTAGCTTGTCTATGAGCTGCATGTTTACAAATTCATCGTGCACATTATATCCATGTCCTGCCAGTAAAACTTTCCACTTGTAACCTAGGTCATCAATGCCAGACAATGCTGTGCGTTGAGCCACCTCTGCCTTTTTCAATGATTTCTTTACTAATTTGGGTGAAAACCCTATCTCCTTTCCGTCTTTTACCATTGTTCTAGTGAAAGATCGTCTATCGTTAATTCGCAATGCTGTACTGAAGGCCAGTTTGGCATTACCTGCACTCTTTTTTGAGAGCTCTGGTAGACCGCAAATTTTGGGGCAAATTGATTCGCCAAATTCACACTGCATTATCCTAGGCACGATTATAGCATCTACCTTATCTGACAATTCATTGACATGTCCATTGAATATTTTTATAGGCAGGCAAGCCTCATCTACACAGTGTTCTATCCCCTTGTCCAATATTTTTTTGTTTGTCTTGAGGGAGTATACCCGCTCTGCGCCAAGTTCTTCCACAAATGTATCTATAAACGGCTTATACCTGTGATACATTAGCCCCCCTGGTATACCAATTTTCATACTGCCACCTCACCAATTCATTTTGAACTAGTATTTCCAATTTTCAGAATGTTAAACATGTCGTTTAGAACCGTCCCCAAAAGTGGACCAGATGGTTAGTATGCATTTAGAACCGTCCCCGATGTGGGGGGTAAAAAAAAGAGTAGCTTTCGCTACTCTTGTATTATTTCATACATGGTTTCGGCTTGGTCTTTTGGAACGTGCTCCATTAATTTGAGAACTCTTGCCTTGACCTTGTTGTTTCCAAAATGAATTTCTACTATGTCGCCAACTTTTACATCTTTGCTTGGTTTGGCTTCTTTGTCATTTATGAATATCCTGTCTGATTGGCAGGCGTCTTTTGCTACCGACCGACGTTTAATTAATCTTGAGTTTTTTAAAAATTTGTCAACTCTCATGTATGCCTCCTGATTATAATCCCTGTCCCTAGATAGTAAAAAAGGAACAGCTGTAGCTGTTCCTTGTATTTTGATTCTTACTTGTTGTTTACAGAATCTTTAAGCGCTTTACCAGCTTTGAAAACTGGAGCTTTAGCAGCAGGAATCTTGATAACTTCGCCAGGTTTTCTAGGGTTTCTTCCCTCTCTTGGCTTTCTCATTCTTGTTTCGAAAGTTCCAAATCCAACTAGTTGAACTTTGTCGCCTTTAACAAGAGCACCTTCAACGCTTGCTACGAATGCGTTTACTGCTGCTTCTGCATCTTTTTTTGTAAATCCTGTTTTTTCTGCTACGCTTGCTACTAATTCCGCTTTATTCACGATTAGTACCTCCTTAGTAAATAATATAATTTTGATGGGCACCTTGCCCTAATTAAAACCTACATCACAAAGATCTCTGAACCTACAATTTGCTCCCGTAGGGCTCAAAGAATCTGGGTAGGAATTTAACTTAACTTGTCCCTCTCGGGAACTCTATCACATTTTCCCATTTTCTCATCGGTTTGTCAACTGGTTTTTCAATATTTTTTTGAAATAAGGGGCTTTTTTTATCTTTTTCGCACAATTAAAGCAATTTTTTGTAATTTTCTTCCACCCGGTATTGTTTCAAGTTCCTGGAGAGTAATGCTTTTAGTCATTAGAATTGCAATGAAATATGTCATGGCACCAATGAGAATTGATAGGGCTGTAGCAAAACTGCTTTTCATCATGCTACTTAGTGGAATAAACACAAGATATACAGTTATACTCATTGCAAAAACTGATATGAGCGGTCTTAACACGGTTAAGTTAATATTGAACTTAGCCCCCGTATATTTCTTTACGTCATGTAGGTTGAGTATAGCGGCTACACCGTATGCCAAAATTGTTCCAATGGCAGCTCCCTTAACATTTATGCTCGGTATTCCTACTAGTGAAAATGTACATATCACTTTAAAGATAGCACCAATTACTAGGTTTCTCACTGGAATTGTCTGCTTTCCTATTCCTTGCAAGGTTCCCGTTAAAGTTTGTACGATTGCCAATAAAACTATCCCTATGGCTAAAATAAATAAACTTCCTGCCGCGCTTACTGCGCTGGTCTTTTGAAGCGGGTATAGCAACAACATAATAGGTTCTGAGAGTATCATCATACCCGCCGTACAGGGCAGACTAATTAGCATAGCCGTTCTAACACCCAACTCCACGTTGTATTGTAGAAACTTTGTGTCTTTACTTTGATTGGCGGCAGCAATAGCGGGCACTAGACTCATGGCTATTCCCATAGTCAGTGCCTGTGGGAAGTTAATCAGCGGTGCTGCCATCCCCGACAGTTGGCCGTACAGACCATTGGCGGCCTCTGCAGTAAATCCAGCCTCTTGCAGTCTGCGCATTACGATAGCCACATCTATCATGCTCATAACAGGCATAATAGCCGCTCCTAATGTGATTGGTACTGCTATGACAAATATTTTGTATATAATCTTTTTCGCAGACTCTCCAGTGGCTCCCCTTGATTTATTTATATTGGCATAGATTTTTGGTTTTCTTTTTAGATATATAAGAACAACTGCTAGCAATCCTCCCACGGCTCCTAATGCCGCACCCGATGACGCACCTGATGCTGCTTTTTCTAACCCTTGGGCTAATAATATATAGGCAAGGCTAAGTCCTCCTGCTACACGGAAAAACTGTTCCACAATCTGAGAGGTGGCTGTAGGTTTCATATCCTGCATGCCCTGAAAATACCCTCTAAATGCCGACATAAGGGGTGCTATGAGTAGTGCTGGGGATATTGCCCTAAGGGAGTACATGGCCCCCGGATTTTTTAATATATTGGCTATGATTTCTGCTCCAAAGAATAATATAGCAGATGTGACAATGCCTAATCCTGTCAAAAGGGCAAAAGAAACCCTAAATACGCGATTGGCCTCCCGTTGGTTCCCTTCCGCAATCCGTTCTGATACCATCTTTGATATGGCTGTAGGTATCCCCGCTGTGGAGAATACCAATAAAAACACATATATTGGATAAGCGGTTTGGTAATATCCCATACCTTCTTCGCCTATAATATTGGCTAGGGGTATACGGAAAAAGGCGCCCATTACTTTTATGATAAGTCCAGCAATACCAAGTATAATGGCACCCTTTAAAAATGTTTTTTTACTCATGGTAGCTCCTCTAATTTCTATTTTAACCTTATTATTATACATTAATATGCGGCTCCAGTCAAAAACAGAAAAAAAAGAGTCTAAGGAGGACTCTTTTGTAAAATTTTCAGTTGGCATAAGGTGGGCTCTGCCCACATTTGGCAAGAACTTGTGGGGCCCCAAGTATGAAGTCTCTAGCTGTTATAAGGTGGGCTCTGCCCACATTTAACAGCAATTTATGGGGTCCCCAACAGCTCTTTGGCTCTGCCAAAGAGCTGTTGGGGAATAAATTATGTCTCCATTTGTTTTGCTAGAAAGCCTGCTCCAATCTCGGCCACTGCCATCTCTGTATCTGATAGTGGCTTGTTGCTTTCCTTTGATATGAGTACAATCGAGCCTATTATATCTCCTTGCGATATGATAGGTACTATAATCTGCGATTGAATGTTCAAGGAGCTATCTCCCTCTGAAGTAATGGCCACAGTCTTTGTGTTGTCTTGTTTTAATACTTTACTGCGCCCTTGTATTTCCTTTTCAAGTTCCTTGCTAACAGGTTTTTCTAAGAAATCTTTTTTAGATCCTCCCGATATGGCAATGACTTGATCTGTATCCGTTATAATTGTTGTACACCCTAAGGTGCTAAATACAGAATCTGCATACTCTGTTGCAAACTCGTTCAATTCACTGATGGGAGAGTATTTTTTTAGGATTACCTCTCCTTCTTTGTCAGTAAAAATCTCCAGTGGATCCCCCTCGCGTATTCTCAGAGTTTTGCGCACTTCTTTTGGTATTACAACACGGCCTAGATCGTCAATACGTCTTACAATTCCAGTTGCTTTCATACTATTTCCTCTCTTTTAGCAATGTTTCATTTTATTTCCTGTGCTTATTATTGTTAAAATCTCAATAAATATACATAAAAAAAACTGCACCTAAAAAGATGCAGCTATAGATTTTTATTCAGGAATAGGATTTTTTTCGATTTTCATATTTGTTTTTATTTGCGCTAGCATTTCTTCGTACTTCGCTGTGAAAAGTTTGTCATATAATGCACCGCCTGACACAAATAGCTCATCGAAGGTTGGTACTCTTCGATCTATGACTTTTATTATATGGTAGCCATACTGTGTCTCAACAGGCTTGCTTATTTGTCCTATAGGAAGACTGAATGCCACTTTCTCAAATTCTTCTACCATATCGCCCTTAGAGGTATAGCCTAGATCTCCGCCATTTTCGCTAACCGATGGATCAATGGAAAACTCGTACGCAAGCGTGTTGAAGTCTTTGCCATCATTTAATTTCTTTATAATATCATTGGCTGCTGCTTCGTCGCTGACTAAGATGTGCATGGCCCGTACTTGTTCAAAAGCAGATTGGTCTTTAGCATACTCTGCCATTTGCTGATTTTTCAACGCCTTGACAGCCTGTGCCACTTGCTCATTAAAGTAATCCATATACCTCTGATTTATAAAAACCTTTTTTAAGTATTCATAGCTGATATTATTGCTGGTCATGAATTCTACTTGCGCTTGGTCAGCCTCCATAGCCGCCTTGTACTCTTCGAATTCACTGTCGATGCTTTCACCTAATATCGCATCTTTTTTGTCTGAAAAGTGTTGGGCGATAACCTCTTGGTTAATCATCTCGCCAAGGATATATTCTTTAATCCCTACATCCACCTGTTCTACACGGATACCTTCTGCCGAATAATATAATGGTAAAAATTGGTTAAAGTCAGATTCTGTGAGCTTGACTCCATTCACAACCGCGTATGTTGGTGCGTTGCTACAACCTACTGTTGAAAACATCATTATGATCATCAGCATTGCAATGCTTAATTGTTTTTTCATTTAGTCCCCTATGCTATTTTAAAGTCTCCACAACGTCAATATCCATATCTTTTTCGATGGCAGTAAGTTTCTCTTCATAGATACGCTGGTATAATGTGTCATATAAATCATTTCCTGCAACACAAACCTCATCAAAGCTAGCACCTTTTTTATCAGTAAGCTTTATAATATGATATCCGAATTGAGTCTTAATCGGCTGGCTAACATCTCCCACATTCATGGCAAAGGCTGCATTTTCAAACTCGGCTACCATAGTACCATCTTTTGCAAAAAAATCCAAATCTCCGCCATTGGTGGCAGCACTCGGGTCAATAGAAAGTTCTTTTGCTAGGGTAGCAAAATCTTCTCCTGCAAGAACACGTTCTCTGGCTTTCTTGGCTTCTTCTTCTTTCTCTACAAGAATATGCGAGGCTCTTATTTGCTCGTACTTGGCTTTATTGGCTTCAAAACCTGCTCTAGCAGTTTCTTTTTCGGCCATTACCGCTTCATTCACAATGCCATCAAAATATGACAGATAGTTCTGCTTTGTGAAGGCTTGTTTTAGGTATTCAAAGGTAATATTGTTATCAGTAAAGAATTTTTTTGCATCTTCAGAAGACTCTACTTGACCCTTAAAAGTTTCAAACTCTGCATCAAATTCTGTTGGCACGATCTCCGCCGCTTTATCTTTGTAAGCCTGTGATAATACTTCCATGGTCACCAAATTGTCAAGGACACTAAGTTTAATTTCCTCTGTAGCTTGGTCCACTGTCATTCCAGAAGCTGATAAAACAAATGCCAGATATTGATCGAATTCTGTTTTTGTAATATGAACTCCATTAATTGTAGCTAGATCATCACCAGCTAACTTGCCACTATTGGAACATCCTATCATGCTGAATGTCATAGTGATCACTAAAATAATAGCTAAAATATACTTCTTCATTTGTACTCCTTTTATTACATATAACAAGCAACCTCTTGCTTTTCACGTCGGTTAAACATTCTATCACATCCCAGAAGATTCTTCCACTAATAATTTGTGAAGCAGTGATTTTATCTCTCTGAGTCTATCTTGTTTTGGTGCAATATGACATGCGATATGAGGTTTTTTACCACCATATATAGTCACCCTTGGTCCATATTCTTTAACGATATTGGGTATTGCCATTGGGTTGAGATTGTTGACTTCGCCAAACTCACATACCACTTGGTTCTTTTCTTCGTATACCCTTAATACGCCTAGTTTTTGTGCTTTTGATTTTATTGAGGCCACTGATACTAGATTGTCTGTACTTGTAGGCAAATCACCGAATCTGTCTAACAATTCATCTCTGACCTCCATCTCATCGTCTTCCGATCTAATCTCCGAGATTTTTTTGTACATTTGGAGCTTTAGCACCTCATCAGATATATATTCATTGTCGATATATGCGTCAAGTTTGAGCTCTATGGCCGCCTCTATAGCATCTACCTCCGCATCGTCTACCTCGCCTTTCCCTTTTAATGCTTTAACGGCATCATCTAAAAGTTTGCAATATAGCTCGTAACCAATGGTCATCATATGCCCACTTTGCTCTGTACCTAGTAGATTGCCCGCACCCCTAATCTCAAGGTCACGCATGGCGATTTTAAATCCAGAGCCAAATTCAGTGAACTCTCTAATGGCCCTTAGGCGTTTTTCTGCAATCTCCGTGAGAACTTTGTTGCGTTGATAGAACAAATAGGCATAGGCCATTCGGTAGGATCTACCCACGCGCCCTCTTAGCTGGTATAGTTGGGATAATCCTAATTTATCAGCGTCTAAGATGATCATTGTATTGGCATTGGCAATATCAATACCGGATTCTATGATGGTGGTAGCGATTAGTATGTTGGCTTTGTTTTCCATAAAGTCTACCATGATGTCCTCTAGTTCACGCTCATTCATCTGTCCGTGACCTACTACAATATTTGCCTCTGGTACAAGAGTTTGTATCTGCTGTGCCACTTTTTCTATGCCCCTGACCCTATTGTATACAATATACACTTGCCCATCACGTTCCAGTTCGCGCCTAATGATCTCTTTGAGCATATCATCATCTTGCTCCATCACATAGGTCTGTACTGGATATCGTTCTTCTGGTGGTTCTTCAATCACACTCATGTTCCGAATGCCTGAAAGAGACATATGCAGTGTTCGTGGAATTGGTGTGGCCGAAAGGGTCAACACATCTATTTTACTCCTTAGGGTTTTTATCACTTCCTTGTGTTGGACACCAAATCTATGCTCTTCATCTATGATGAGCATGCCTAAGTCTTTGAACTTAACATCCTTTGATAGTACCCGATGTGTGCCTATAATAATATCTAATTTGCCCGCTTCAATTTTGTCTATGATGGCGTCTTGTTGTTTGTCTGTTCTAAAACGACTGAGCATTTCAATATGCACAGGAAATTTGTCAAAACGTTTCATAAAGGAATGATAGTGTTGGTTCGCCAAAATAGTGGTGGGTACTAGCACTGCTACCTGCTTGCCTTCCATGGCGCACTTAAAGGCGGCCCTCATGGCTACTTCTGTCTTGCCATAGCCTACATCACCGCATAAAAGCCTTTCCATGATTTCATCTTTTTCCATGTCCTGCTTTATTTCTTTGATACATCTTAGCTGATCCCCTGTCTCCACATATTGAAAAGCATCCTCAAAGTCATGCTGCCACTGGGAGTCTTCTGCAAAAGCGTGCCCTTTGAGCATTCGTCTTGTGGCAGTTATTTCCATTAGCTCTTTTGCCATTTGGGCTATGGCCACCTTGGCTTTGATCTTTGTCTTCTTCCAATCATTGCCGCTTAGCTTATTTACCTTTGGTGTTCCGCTGTCTGAACCAATGTACTTTTGGATAAAATCCATCTGCCCTACAGGCACATATAGGAAATCTTCCCCAGCATATTTTATCTTTAAATAATCTTTTGTGACCCCTTGGAGAGTCAGCTGTTCTATACCAATAAACTTTCCTATTCCATGGTTCTCATGAACAATATAATCTCCATGTTTTATCTCTGTAAAAGTCTTTATGGCCTTGGCGTTGCTATTTTCTTTGCTTGTGCTCTTACGCTTTACTGCTACAAAAATATCTTTGTCTGATATAATAGCTATTCTCTCGTCTACAAATTCCACACCAGCGGAGAGTTCTCCACCCACTAGTTCTACAGCAGAAGCTGGTATATTGCTCCTATCGATAAAATCTTTTATATTGTGACTTCGTTCGTCGTTGGTACAGCTGATTACAACTTTGTAATTTCGTCTCACATAAGATTTTATCTCTTCTGCTAAGACGTCCATCTTGCCATAATAGGCCGTCATTTGCTTTGTGCTGACTCCTAGATTGGCTGTTAGCTTGACATTGATCTGGGGGGTTTTGGCGAAAGTATTTAAAAGGAATGTCAGTCTTTTTCCCATGTTATGAATAAAAGAATCCTTTAGATGCTCCACATCAAAATCATCGGCCAACGCGTCTCCCTTTTGGACTATGGTATCAAAATCAACGCTAGACTCCTCCATATATAGGTCTATTCTTCCTAGTATTCTGTCTATGTCATCCACGATTAGTGTTGCTTGCTCACTGGCATAATCTAAAAGTGTTTCTGGTTCATCATAAAAATATTTTATATAGCTCTCAAGGAGCTGTAGGTTTAGGCCTTCTTGTATGTACTCAATCAAACGATCCTTGCGTTCTCTCAACCGCTTTTTGCCCTGGGCATCTAACTTTTTATCACCCTTTTCGTAGCTGGCCTCAATCTTGCTGGCAGCTCTTTCAAATACGTGTGGTACATGTATCAACTCTTGTGCTGGATAAATTTTAACTTTGTCGCAGTTCTCTAATGACCTTTGGTTGGTTTCCTCAAAATACCTAATAGAGTCTACTTCTGTATCAAAGAGTTCTATACGCACAGGATGTTCTTCATTTGGGGGAAATATATCTATAATATCTCCTCTAATGCCATACTGTCCTTTTGACTCCACAAGGCCAGATCGCTCATAGCCCATGCGCATCAGCTTATCCTTAACGTCTTCTAAGTCTATCTCTTCTCCTATGGCAAAAGCTATCACATTTTCCATAAAATCGTCTTTTGGCACTACTTTTTTCAGCAAGCTCTCAGGGGTGCCTATTATGATACATGGCTCTTCTTGTAAAAGTGCCGCTGAGGCTCTTAGTCTTTGCTCCATATGGGCATGACTTTTGGCTTCATATTTTATGATCAGCTGGTTTTCTTCTGGTAGTAGGATGATTTTCCGCTGATTTTTCTCCACAAAAAAAGCAATGTCATCCCGTAACTTTTTACCCTTTTCATAAGAGGAGGTCACGATAATACATTGATTTTTGCGTTCTGCTATTAATGCTGATAGCATAGTGCTACCTGTGCCTGAGATTCCAGATACGTTAATAACGCCACTTGTAGAAGTGGCGTAGTCCGTTATGTAATTCAACTGCTTATCTATTGGTATTCTAATCATTTTGTATTATATTCATTCATCGCTTTGTCTATGCCATTGGTGACTATCGCCGCCGCTGCCAAGCTTGCTTTCTCTATAGCATCAGCTATGAGCCTTTCATCAGCTTTTGAGAACTGGCTCAGAACAAAATCTACTACATCAGATTCGTGCTCTTTACCTATTCCAACTCTTATTCTAGGAAAGTCTTGGGACTGTATTTCGGAAATTATGGATTTCATCCCGTTATGCGTTCCCGCACTTCCTTTTGCTCTTATCCGAATTTTCCCCAAGTCCACATCAAAATCATCGTAAATAACAATCAAATTTTCGGGAGGTATCTTATAAAAAGACATAATCTCTCGAATGGCTGTTCCGCTTAAATTCATGTATGTCTGGGGTTTTATAAAAATAACACGGGCATCTGAGATTTTACCTTCTCCTATCAATGCCTTATACTTCAATTTCCCAATGTTGATTTCATGTTTTTTTGCCAGTTGGTCAATAACCATAAATCCTGCATTGTGCTTAGTTTTTTCGTATTGTTTCCCAGGATTACCCAGCCCTGCAATTACACACATTTTTTGTTCCCCAGTATCTACTTTATGCTTTTTATACTTTTTTAAATAATCCACTAATCGACTCATTGGAATAAATTTTCATCATGGCCTCTGCGAACAAAGGCGCCACCGATAGCATTTTAATCTTATCACTTTTCTTTGTTTCTGGAAGTGCAATGGTATTTAGCAAAACCATTTCTTTAATAACCGAATCATTGATTCTATCTATGGCAGGACCAGAGAGTACCGCATGGGTAGCTGCTACATATACATCTTTCGCCCCACGCTCTCTTAGTGCATTAGCTGCATTGGTAATCGTACCTGCTGTATCAACCATGTCATCAATTAAAAGTACGTTCTTGCCTTCTATATCTCCAATAATATTCATAACTTCAACCATATTCGCCTTAGGACGCCTTTTGTCTACTATGGCAATGGTGGTATCCAAGTACTCTGACATATTACGGGCACGGGTTACGCTACCGATGTCAGGTGATACTACAATAAGGTCTTCTATTTTCTTTTCTTTAAAATACTTTGCCAAAATTGGCATTCCCAACATGTGATCCACTGGAATATCAAAGTACCCTTGGATTTGCGCCGCGTGGAGGTCCATTGTAACCACTCGGTCAGCACCAGCTTTTGTAATAAGGTCGGCTACTAGTTTTGAAGTAATCGGATCCCTTGCCTTGGCTTTCCGGTCTTGTCTCGCATACCCATAGTATGGAATAACGGCATTAATTCTTCCTGCAGATGCTCTTTTTACAGCATCTATCATAATAAGGAGTTCCATTAGGTTATCATTCACTGGTTCGCAGGTGGATTGTATTATGTATACATCAGAGCCACGAACGGTTTCGGAGATATTTACAGAGATCTCTCCATCGCTAAACTTAACCACGTCACCTTCACATAAAGACTTGCCCATTAAATGTGCGACTTCTCTTGCCAATCCTATATTAGAATTGCCTGCTAGAACCTTAAAGTCTTTAAATATGCCGTTTCTCACTTTTTCCCTCCTTTTTTCTCGCCGAATTTACGAGAAACCCATCCTTCAATGTGTTTTACTTCAGCTCTTCCTACGCAAAGCGTGTCCTTAGGCACGTCTTTGACAACAGTGGTACCTGCCGCCACATAGCCATCTTCTTGGATGGTAACAGGGGCCACTAGGTTACAGTTGCTTCCAATAAAGGCACCATCTTTAACCACAGTTTTAAATTTATTCACGCCATCATAGTTGGCAAAAATAACACCGCAACTAATATTTACGTCTTTTCCTACCTCTGCATCACCGATGTATGCCAAGTGAGAGGCTTTAGAGCCATCTCCAATGGTGGATTTTTTCACTTCAACAAAATCGCCTATTTTCACTTTTTTGCCTAAATTAGCACCTGGTCTTAGGTACGCGAAAGGACCTATGGTGGTCATATCTCCCACAACACTTTCCAGTATCACAGAAGACTGTATCTGCACTTCATTGCCTATTTTTGAATCTTTTATTCTTGTATTTTGTCCTATTAGGCAGTTTTGCCCTATCTCTGTATTCCCTTCTAGGAACACGCCCGGGTATATTACTGTACCGCTGCCAATCTTCACGTTATCATCTATGTATGCTACTGTGAGGTCAATGAACCTCACCCCCGCCTGCACATGTTTGAAAATAATCTCTAGCCTTGCAAGCTCTTGCTCTTTTATTAATTCCTCAATGCTTTTCATCTTATTTACTCTCTCCTTGCGCAAAACAGAACTAATTTAAATTATAACATTCTTTTGTTTTTTTCTCAATGAAAACATGTGGAAAAAAATAAGACCTTGTGCTTTACACAAAGTCTTATTTTCTCTTAACCATGTCTAGTTTTGCTCTTCATCAGTTTTTTCGTTTAAAACTTTATCATATTCTGCAAAAATAGCATCTTTAATTTTGTTTCTCGTCTCTGAGATAAGAGGGTGTGCGATATCTCTAAAATCGCCTTCGCCCATTTTTCTGCTAGGCATAGCAATGAAAAGTCCATTTTGTCCTTCAATAATCTTAATGTCATGAACAACAAATTCATCATCAAAAGTAACAGAAACTACAGCTTTCATTTTTCCATCATCACTAACTTTACGTACTCTAACATCAGTAATATTCATAAGCAAGTACCACCTTTCTCTCCCGTCGTATTCATATCCGGGCTACTTGATATCATCATACAATATTCTAACCCTTTCGACAAGTTTTTTTTTGTATTTTATAAGAAATTTGCATTTACCGTTAGCTTGGTGTGTCAAAACAATCATTTCATGATATAATGATATGATGAGAAAATGTAAATAACAATTTCCAACTAGAAAGGGATTACATATGTTAGATATTTCAAATGTAAAGCATGCCCACTGTGTGGGTATCGGTGGTATAGGTCTTTCGGCAATCGCTCACATACTACTTTCTCGTGGCATCATAGTGACAGGCTCTGATTTGAAGGAGTCCGAAACTACAGCAAGCCTAGAAAAAGCTGGCGCAAAAATATTTTATGAACACAAGTCTGATAATGTCGATGGTTCTGATTTGCTAATATATTCTGCGGCGGCTCATGCTGATAATGCCGAATTGAAAACTGCAAAAGACAAAAATATCCCAATAGCCTCTAGAGCAGAAGTTCTTGGAATTCTAATGGACGAATATGAGAGTAGCATTGCTGTATCTGGCACTCATGGTAAAACCACCACTACTTCCATGATTTCACTGGTGTTAAAACATGCCGAAAAAGACCCTACTATCTTGGTAGGCGGTAACCTTTCGGAGCTTAATGGCAATGTAATGGTAGGCAAGAGTCAGTATTTCATAACGGAAGCCTGCGAATATGTAGATAGCTTTCTCAGCTTAAAGCCAAAAATTGAAATTATATTAAATATTGATTCTGATCATCTAGATTACTTTAAGGACATGGATCATATTGTATCTTCTTTTGATAAGTTTGCTAGATTGGTGCCGAAAGAAGGTACTGTTATTGGGTATGCCGCCAACCCATTTGTGGTTAGCGTCATAAATCAACTTGAATGTAATGTAGTTACCTTTGGATTTGACCAAAGCTGTGATTACTGTGCTAGCAATATTGTTTTTAATGTTAATGGAATGCCTTCTTTTGACATTTTGAAAGGAGGCACAAGTCTTTGTACTATGCAATTATGTGTTCCTGGTGAACATAACATAGCCAATGCTCTCGCTGCCTTTACTTGTTGCCATCACCTTGGAATAGACGCCGCTACAATCAAACACACTTTGGAAGGCTATACTGGTACACAAAGGCGTTTTGATATAATTGGAACCACTGCTAAAGGCGTGAAAGTAGTTGATGATTACGCTCATCACCCTACAGAGATAAAGGCCACCCTTAAGGCGGCCAAAAACTTACCACATGCAGGCGTATGGTGCTTGTTCCAACCTCATACTTATACGAGAACCCTGGCTTTATTTGATGATTTTGCCAATTCTTTTGAAAATGCAGATAAGGTAGTTCTGGCAGAAATATACGCAGCTCGTGAACATAATATCCACAAGATAAGCTCAAAGTCATTGGCTGATAGGATTACGGAGTTACATCCAGAGAAAGAAGTTTATTATTTTGCATCTTTTGAAGAAATAAATAACTTCGTATCTGCCAATGCTAGCGCAGGCGACCTTGTGCTGACAATGGGCGCAGGCGACATATACAAAGTTGGCGATATGCTCATGGCTAATCCTTCATAACTTCTTGCAAACTTTTCAGTTCTATCCCGCTGTAATAGTGGGATAGAATTTTTTCATATGTATACCCGTTCTTTGCCATACCATCAGCCCCCCACTGGCTCATGCCTACCCCGTGTCCATATCCGTTGGAAATAAATGTAACGTTGCTGTCAGCATACTCTATTGTAAAGTTGTCTGATGGTAGATTACAGGCCGTCCTGATTTGACGTCCCGTCAAAATTAATTTACCTGTTTTTATTTTTTCTACAGACCCTCCTTTGCTAATGGATTGAATCTTTATATTGCTTTCTTTTAACTTTCCTGTATCGCCTAATTTTGCATTTTTTATAGCATCCCTCAGCTTTGCTGTTGAAAAAGTTCTCTTTTCATTTCTATGTGTAGCTAATTCCTCATAAGGGCTTTCCACCGATCTTAAATACGGCACCGCTGCCGTAAATACGTCTTCAGAATTTTCTGTCTGCCCTCCACTAGAAGAGTGGAACAAGGGTTGCTCTACTAGCATCCCTTGGTATGTCATGACCTGCGCAGTTGTGTCTTGGACAGCCTCTTCCAACTTTGTCCAATATGCCTGCATCCACTCTTCCCCTTTTATTTTTTCTATTTCGCTCTTGTCCCTATAGACTTGGCAATGCACCTCGTCACACAATGGTGCCTCTGGGTGAGTATCATTGCCAAATGTTTTAAACCTCTCCGCCTTGGATATGGCGTAGGTTCTAGCAGCTACAGCTTGCGCTTTCAACGCCTCTAACTCAAAATTAGCAGGCATTTCACTAGCCACCACCGATACCACATATTCTTCTAAGTCCACCTTTGCTACTTTTTTACTATCATGCAATAACACGGAAATTGTGTAATTGTATTTTGGATTTTCTATATTCTCAATAGTGGTATCGGCTCTAAAGTTTAAAGCAAGTTTTACTATCCCCACAGGAAGTATAGCCACGAGTAGCATAGTGGCTATAACAAAAATAACGATCTGTCTATATGATATTTGCATATTTCGCCTCTGCACGCATGACTTTGTTGGAATATTCTGTCACATATGTTCCATTCTGCTCATAGTATGACTTTAGCTTCCCGGGCCCTCTATTGTATTCCGAAAGTATCCTGTGATAGTCTGTATTGTATTTTCTTCTCAGCTCGTCTATATAAGCCACCGCTAGTCCAATGTTGTATTCAGGCTCAAATATCCTAGAAGGATCATATGTCAGTCCTACTTTGTATCCCCAGTTGTTGGCAATGGCCTTTTCTGAGGGCGGTATAATCTGAAAATATCCTCTGTCCTTACTCTTGCCCACGGCAGTAGAATTAAACCCACTCTCGACTTTCATCATGGCCAAAAGTAAAGATGGCTCTAGTTCAAACTCTTTGGCGTAGGAATATACCAACTCTACGCTCTTTTGGTCTAGTCCCGTGGTCTCCATTATTGCTATAGTCTCTGGCGTTGGTGCTGTAGGCTTGTCCTCAAATACTTGTACTTCACTAATAATTGATGACTTTATTGCCTCGCCCTCATCCTCTTCGTCGACCCACGCGAAAACTCCATAGGTCCCAAGCGCGCATCCCCCGATTAGCGTTAGGACTATGGCCACTATTCTTTTTGTCATAGTACTTACCCCTTTTTCTTTCATAAAAAAAGATAGGCTATCACACCTATCATTTTATGAAATATTTATCCTATGACATCGTACTATATGATTTTTTGTTAAATTGTCGAAGTTTGAAAGCACAATAATTTTTTTTAATCTTCCACTCTGGTTATTTTTGCACCTACACTTTTTAGTTTTTCTACGAGATCCGAGTATCCTCTCTCAATGTGATAAATCTCAGAGATTTCTGTTACGCCATCTGCCACTAGCCCTGCTAGAACCAGCGAAGCTCCCGCTCTAAGGTCAGTGGATATTACTTGAGCACCTTGGAGAGTTTGATTACCAGTTACCACTGCGCTTCTTCCTTCTATCTTAATATTGGCGGCCATTCTATTAAGTTCGCCAATATGCATATACCGATTCTCAAATACAGTTTCTATTATAATACTCGTACCCTTTGCCGTGGCCAAAAGTGCCATGAATTGAGATTGCATGTCTGTAGGAAATCCTGGATATGGTAAGGTTTTAATATCAGTTGCTATCAGCTCCCTGCCAGTAGCATTAACCCTAACCCCATCATCGGTCTCTTCTATGGCGCATCCACATTCCTCAAGTTTTGCTATTATAGGTCTAACGTGATCGGATACTGCGTTTTTAACAAATAAATCGCCTCGGGTAATGGCGGCGGCTACCATAAAGGTACCAGTTTCTATCCTATCTGGAATAACATGGTGTCTACAGCCATGAAGCCTTTCCACACCGTCAATCTTAATTGTATCAGTACCAGCTCCTTTAATCCTAGCCCCCATCTTGTTAAGGAAATTGGCTAAATCAACTATTTCTGGCTCCTCTGCCGCATTTTCTATCACAGTATGACCTTCCGCTAATGATGCTGCCATCATAATATTCTCTGTAGCACCTACGCTTGGAAAATCTAAATAAATTTTATCACCTTTAAGTCTATTCCCTTTTATCTTAGCCTCCACATATCCATGCCCTTGCTCTATTTCAGCACCTAATGCGTGGAATCCTTTTAGATGTAGGTCTATAGGTCTTGCCCCAATGGCGCATCCGCCTGGTAAGGATATTCTCGCCTGACCAGTTCTAGCAAGCAATGGTCCCATGACCAATATGGACGCTCTCATTTTCTTAACCAATTCATAAGGGGCTTCTGTAGTCACAATATCTGGTGTAGAAATCTCTACTTTATTTTTATCATAATCAGTGTCAACAGCTGAGCCGATGCTAACAAGTAACTTGCACATTACATTTACATCACGCAATGCTGGTGCATCTAGAATCTCGCATTTATCTTCTGTAAGAAGTGCTGCTGCCAGAATAGGAAGTATCGCATTCTTTGAGCCACTCACATGAATTTCTCCTGTCAGCGGGCCACTCTTCTCGACAAAATATCTTGCCATTAAAATTCTCCATTTCTAAATTTATATCAACATATATGTATTATCTCATAGACATATCAGTTCATTATACATCATATAGACCCCTTTGTCAAAAAGTTATGTTAAGTATTATGATTGTGGCAGCAATGCTTACAATATAGGAGATCATCCCTGCTGTAAGCGTATGCCTAGCTTTTTTTACTGAAGTAACTGCAAAGTATACCGCAAATGTATACAGGATGGTCTCGGATGAGCCCATGAGCACGCTAGCCGCCTTCCCTACAAAACTATCTACACCGTAATCCCGAGCTGCTTGTTCCACTAAGACCAACGCACCACTGCCTGATACTGGCCGCATCAATATAAGGGGAAAAAGTTCCACTGGGATACCGAATAGATTTAGAATTGGCTGTACCAACTCTGATATAAATGCCACGCCCCCAGAGGAGGTGAGAACATCAATGGCCAAAAAAATTGCTATTATGTAGGGCATAATGTTCATGGCTGACTGAAGCCCATCTTTTGCCCCTTCTACAAAAAGTTGGTATAGGTCAACTTTTTTAGCAAGTCCATATACTATAATCCCTGTAATCATAATAGGAATAAAAAGCATAGAAAAGTGTTCCAATTACCTGCTCCTCTCATAGAATTTGCAGACAGCAATGGCTACAATTGTGGTTATAACAGATACAATGAGTGCTGGAAATATAACATCAGCTGGATTTGCAGCACCTACTTCAGAACGTATCTCAAGGACAGTAATGGGTACTAGCTGTATTGCTGACATATTGATGGCTAAAAACATACACATTTCATTGCTAGCAAATTTGCTTCCATTGTTAATTTTTTCCAGTCTCTCCATGGCTTTGAGTCCAAAAACCGTGGCACTATTGCCTACTCCAAATAAATTGGCCGCCATGCTCATAATGATAAAACTAATGGCCTCTTCATCTCTAAGCTTTGGAAACACCCACCGAATGAGGGGTTTTGATTTCGCGCCCATCAAGTCCACCAGCCCTGCTCCTTTTGCTATATTCATAAGCCCCGACCAAACTGCCATAATGCCCGCTAGGCCTATAACAAAATAGACACCACGCTCACAGCTTTTAAATATTGCCGCATTTACCTCAGGCATGGTCCCTGTGCTAAATCCAAAAATGATTCCAAATATAATCATTGCCGACCAAACATACGCCATAATAACTGCTCCTTTTATATCTACTTTGCAGTATATTCCCGTCTTTGACATTTCATGTCGTTTTGAGAATAATTTTTGTTGCCCCACATTAGAAATATCATTTGTAATTTTGCCCAATATGTGGTAAAATCTCATTTGTATTAAAGACGAGAGGTGAATTATAATGACAACCATCACTTTATGGGAGGCCGGTGGTATACTGATTGGACTTGCCATTTTTGTTCTGTTGGTTCACTGCATAGTGCTTGTAATTAATGTTACTCGCACCTTGCGATCTACTAACAAAATATTAAACGATGTGGAAGTTATTTCATCAGCCGCTGCTCGTACCACCAAAGAGGCAGAAAAAGCAGCCGGAGAATTATCAAAATCAGTTTCTGGACTGGCTAATGCCATCAAGGGTAACCAAAGTGTTATCGCTGCCATTACAGCAATTATCAACGCTTGTATTTCACTAAGAAATCTGTTAGCAAAAACAGATAATTAGCATAGTAAAGTTTTAAGAGTAAAGGAGATCGCTATGAAAGCAACAGGAATCGTTAGAAAAGTTGACGAATTAGGAAGAATTGTACTTCCAGTAGAATTACGAAGAGTTTTGAACATCGAAATCAAAGATCCTTTAGAGATTTATGTAGACGGTGAGTACATAGTATTGAAAAAATACACACCAGCATGTATCTTCTGCGGTAATGCTAAAGATGTAGAAAGAGTCCACGACAAAAATGTATGTGGCGAATGTAGGGCTGCTATCAAGGCACTATAGTTTATACCAAATGAAAACCGAGGCTATTGGCCTCGGTTTTTTTCATATATTGCTAATATTTTATCTGTGTATTGTCCATCTTCTTTGTATACATAAAGGGGCTCTTTATATTTTAGTTCCACACCGCCGAATTTTTTGCACCGAATCAAAAGAATATTAGGCTCTTTTGATGATTCTTTTGGATAGACGAACTGTATTTCCTTCGGCTCTAATCTATGATTGCGGCAACTGGATAGTATGTCTACAAGCCTGCTAGGTCTGTGCACCATGCAAAACTGTCCGTGGGGTTTTAATAAATCAGCCGCTGCTTTCACAAAGTCATCTAGTGTTCCATGTATCTCATGTCTAGCTATGGTCTTATGGGTATTGCTATTTTTTATGCCTTGATCCTTTTTGGCGTAGGGCGGGTTGCTCACCACTACATCAAACGTCCCTTTGTCTAATACATCGTCTAATTCTGTGACATTTGCATGAATAATGCTAATTTTTTCTTCCAGGCCATTTAACAAAACATTTCTTTTAGCCAGCTCTGCAACCTCATTTTGCACCTCAATTCCAATGGTTCCACATGGGTTTCCTTTATGGTTTACGATCAGTGGCACTATTCCACCGCCTGTCCCTAAGTCTGCAACCATGTCTTTTTCTTTTACCTCTGCAAAGTCTGCCAAAAGCACAGCATCAATGCCATAACAGAACCAATCTTGGTTTTGAATCAGCTTTAAATCGCCAAATTGTATCTGATCTATTCTTTCATTCATGCTGATTAGTCTTTTACCAATTCTGCTATTTCTTGTGGAATCTCATCGTCATCATCAAGCTCATCTCGTCTGCGTTCTATTCTAGTAATAGCCTGTTTTTTGAATATTGGCGTATCTTCAGATAATTTTTCTGGTTTATCCCCTTTGGCGGGTTCCATTATTAACCTAACTTTCACAGATTCTTCAAATAAGTTTTTTTGCACAACTATGGCCATTCCCTCAGGTGTCTTCACTTTCTCTCCGATCTCTGGCATACCTTTTCTAAGATTGCAATATGTGCTATTTTCATATTTTAGGCAGCACATAAGTCTGCCGCAGATACCAGATATCTTTGTTGGGTTGAGGGATAGATTTTGGATTTTTGCCATTTTGATAGACACTGGTTCAAAGTCGGGCAACCATGTATTACAGCACAGCCCTTTGCCACAGCTTCCAATGCCTCCCATCATTTTGGCTTCATCTCTAACGCCAATCTGACGGAGTTCAATACGCATTCTAAATACACTGGCAAGATCCTTAACCAACTCTCTAAAGTCTACGCGGCCGTCTGCTGTGAAGTAGAAAATAACTTTACTGTTATCAAAAGTATACTCTACATCTATTAATTTCATATTAAGTCCATGCTTATCTATCTTAGCTTGGCACTGCTCTATGGCTTTTTCCTTTTTTTCCATATTGGCTCTTTGCTGGATAGCATCTTCCCCAGTGGCCAATCTTATTACTTTCTTGAGAGGTTGAATGATATCATCTGACCCAATCTCTTTGATTCCTACCACAACTTCGCCATACTCAAGACCTCTAGCCGTTTCGACAATAACATTATCCCCTTGCTTTATCTCCAGTTGGTCTGGACTAAAATAATACATTTTACCAGCTTTTTTAAATTTAACGCCTACTACTTTTATCATTTAATTCCTCCGCTTAGCACGGCATTCTTCATGGAATACCCTACATTTATATTCATGGCTATGTCATTCTTCGCAACCTCAACGGCCTCTATGAGCCTTGCTATTTTGCTCTGCCTGACCTTGGGCGCTGTACTTAACATTTGCGCATAATAGTCTAAATTGACAATAAGGTCCTTTTTATCGGTGACTTTACATACAAGCACATCTCTAAAAATCCCTTCTAATATATTTAAAACTTCTAATGCCTCATCTTTGCTAGTTGATAGCTCCATTAAATCCGCACTAAAAAGATAATAAGGTTGATCGTTTAACATTGAAAAGGCCACTTTGATGACAGTTTTACGCTTTTCATCAACACCTTCACTGGTTAGAAAGTCTAACCCTTTCCCCGGCAATCCATAACTAAGTGCTGCTATAATCTCTGCCCGGCTAGGGTCTACGCCCTTATCAGATAAGAAGGACATAATTTTTTTTCTATCTACTGGTTTGAATTTAATAGATACACACCGGGATAATATGGTTATAGCTATACTTTGCGCATTTTCCACTAGCAATATAAAAGTCACTTTCTCTGGTGGTTCTTCTAGGGTTTTGAGTATTCTGTTTTGCGCTCTTGCCGTCATGGTATCCATTCCATCAATGATAATAAATGTTCTATCGTCATCATAAGGTTTTTTAGATACTAGTTCTTGTATTGCCTCCACTTGGGCATCTTTAATGCTATTACCATCTGGCTCTATACTATATACATGCTCGTGATTGCTTCCAGCTATTTTTCTGCATGAAGCACACTGTCCACAAGGTTTATCACCCATAGATTTACATAAAACCGTCCTCACAAAGTGCATGGCAGTGGTAAATCTACCAATTCCCTTAGTTCCTTCAAATAAATAAGCATGGGAGATTTTATCTTGCTTGTGGGCATCTTCTAGCCTTGCTATAATCTGCTCATGTCCTACAATCTGTGAATTCATTTATAAAACCTCATCAATATACTTTTTGATTCTCTCATGAACCTCTCCTGGTGTTCCTTTGGCATCTATACGTTTGATTCTCTCAGGGTATTTTTCACTTAGTGCTATGTATCCTTGATATACTCTATTGTGATATTCTAACTTTTCTACCTCTATTCTGTCGTGCTCCCCTGCAATTCTCGATTTTGCTTCCTCCGGATCTAGCATCAATAGAAACGTTATCTTGGGCATGCAACCTTGAATAGCATACTCGTTGATTTCTAGGACTTTATTCCCTATTTCTCGCCCATATCCTTGGTAAGCAATGCTAGAATCTATAAATCTATCGCAGAGTACCACTTTACCTGCTTCTAACGCAGGAATTACTACCTCCGCCACATGTTGGGCTCTTGCCGCCGCATATAAAAGCACCTCTGTGGGGTCTACCATCTCCATATACGCCCTGCCCAAAACCAATTCTCTAATTTTTTCACTGATTTTCGTGCCGCCTGGCTCCCTTGTATGAAGCACATCGTATCCTTTTGACATAATATGCTCTTTTAGCATGTTGGTCTGTGTTGTTTTTCCACACCCATCTGGACCTTCCATAGTAAAAAACAGTCTTTTATTTTCCATTGGCTATCTCTCCCTGCCTTTTCTATTCCTGCGCACACCACGCCCTGGCACTTCGTTTTCTAATCTATTTTGGTAATAGCTCTGTTCATATATATTCCTATCGCTTCTGATTACATTTCGCATCCTACGCTTTGTCTGGCTCGCTGCCTCGCTAGTATTGTTCTTTGCTTCATCCACCAGGCGTCCTGTAAACATACCCACCAAATATATAGCAGGCAGACACAATAGTGCCAAGAAAATTATTTTTAAAATTATCATCATCAGTTCCTTTGGTTAATCTCATCACTCGTTAACCCTTATATTCTATCAGTTATGGCGGTGAATTGCAATGGTAGTAGATAATCAAATTGGGGACGGTTCTAAATGAGCATGATAGTGATGCTCATTTAGAACCGTCCCCAATTTAACCTATAAAACAAAAACAAAACAGACGCCTTGGCGTCTGTTAATTGAAAAGAATTTATGAGGTTGCAAAATGAAACTTTACGTTAACTTCTAATTTTGAGATGCTTCAGCATCTTCAGGTGCTGGTCTTGGACCAACTTTTACCATTTGTGACATTTGGTCTGCCACTTCTTGGGTTATCACGCCTTCTGATACCAATTTAGTCATGGCGGCTTTGTGGGCACTTTCCATCACTGTTTTGATTGCTTGGTTTTGGCTATCGGTCAGACCTTCTAGTTTGAACATCATCATGTGGCCTGGCTTGTGATCGCCTTCTGGGCGTTTGGCTTTTCCAGCTTCCATCTTGGCCTTCATCTCAGATTTTTGCTCGTCTGTTAGATTGGCCATATCAACGCCGTTGATCTTCTTAACGAGCTCTCCTCTTTCTGGTAAGGTTGTTAATTTATCTGCTATTTCTTGTGTGATGGTTCCCGCCGCTACCAATTCTGCAAGACCTGCTTTTAGCTCCGCTTGGGTTCCTTCTCTAAGCGCCTCCATTTGTTCTGGTGCTAGGTTTCCCATGTTTACTCGTTTAGCCATACCACTCTTTTCGGCATCTTGGCTGTTTGTAACTCTATGCTTCACCGCTTTGATCACGGTAGAAGTCATTGAATCAGAGTCAGTTGCTGCAAAGGCTGTTCCCATGCCCATGGTAGCTACGGTAGCCACAGTAAGAACACTGGCCATGACTTTTGTGCTTTTTTTCATATACTATCCCCTTTCTAGTTTATGATTTTTTAGTTTTAACTTTCTAGGATCACTTGTCTAAGTGTGTTTTGTTTGACCCTATGTTTTTATTATAGACACCCAATGTGATGGTTGTATGAACAAAGGCTGAATGGTATGTGGAAATTTAATTTAATGGTATTTTAGCTAAATCTAGGCTTTTCGCGCCGGTCTTTGGATCATCTATTACCATAACTTGGCAGTCTACTAGTTTCCCATTTCCTTTGTTTTCCAATAATATTGCTGCCCTGGTAGGATGATCTAAAATCCTCAGAGACTTTGCCCCTTCTGCGAACTCATAGGATTTGCTGCCTACTGCTAGATTCATAGCGTTGGCCCTGTTGTTGCTCACCATGCAATAGTTGGATTTTGTTTCATTGGTTAGATTATTATAGATTACCAACAGATCTTCTTTTCCATCTCTATCCACATCCATCAATAATCTTCCTACTATTTCCGTTTTAGGGAATGATTGTATAAACCTTTTGGTGTACTGGGTCATCAGCGTTGTTTCCTCTGGATTCTCTTGTCCATAAACGCCTATACCCGCATCTATTGCTGGCTTTGTAGGCTCTTCTGCCTCCGGCTCTTTTTCTTCCACTTTGTCAGGGCTTTCAACCTGGCTTTGGTTGGTTGTTAAAATCTCTTTCACATAAATCTGGAGCTTTCTCGGTGAGTCAAGTCGAAATTTGTTTTTGTTGATTATTGCAAAGCTTCGGTCTGTACGCTCTGACAATATATACAGCTCTGCACTTCCACCTTTTATACCCTCGCTCTCTAGGGTAATTACCATTGCATCTTTGGCTATATATTGCAGTTCACTTTGTATTGTTCCACTGTTTTTTCTGAGATCTTCATCCTTTAAATAGGATATTAGCAGTTCTTCGCCAGCTTCGTCTAATGCATATTTTGAGCCAGATTGTTCAATTTCAATGGTCACATCGCTGTCTTCTTTAATTTTTAAGCTAGTGGGTGTGTACCAATAAAAAGTCCACAATACACTAATAAATAACGCAAGTGTAGCCAACAAGACTATCTTCTGGTTTCGCTTGCTAGCTATGGTCGCTATCCATAATATGGCTATAAGTATACTATATACAATAGGCATGTACATTCCCTCCGTACATTATTATACCTCTTTCACGTCTTTATCTCCAGTTACTATTAAACTTTTTTAGATTTGTCCGATAATACAATTATAAATATTCTTAGTGACAAGGAGGTCCATGAGATGAACATACTAGATGCAGGGAAGCACAGAGCCTCGTATAAGAATTTTTTTAAGCACAAAGACGTAAGGCAGCATAATGATCTTACTGGTGTTGGCCGCTTAGAACATAAGACACAATTCATGTCAGCACTGTCAGAAGTGCAGAGTGCTTCTTTGGGTGAAGTTATAAAGGAAGTCAAAACCAAAAATTATGAAATACAGCAGCTAATTGATAGATTAGAAAAAAAAGAGCAGGTAGATAACAGCCACGAGTATCTAAACCTTTGGACTTTGAACAGTCACTTTATATCTCAGCAAATCACACATGTATCATAAATAACCCGAACGTAAAAACTCCGTTAGCCTATGGCAACGGAGTTTTTATTTGTTCTCTTTGCAATTGTTGTAGTTTATTTTGCTATTGGATATTCATTACATAATAGACGATATGGCGCTTCATCCTCTTCTATTTTGCTAAATCTTGAAAGTGGCGTGTGGAACCGATTGTCGTTGTTATCATCGTTACACATGGATACTTCTCCTATGAAAACTGGCCCATGCCCTGGCTCTCCATAAAACTTATGATAGAGGCCTTTGTATAATGTAATACTTTGTCCCGGTTCTAGTTTTACTACAGTACCCGCCGGTACCATGTACTCATGTCCATCTGTGCATAATGTAACATCAGTGTCAGCAAGTTTACCCTCTGGCGTTGAATTATATACTTCAATCATAAGATTTCCGCCGCCTCGGTTGATAATATCTTCCATTTTGCTAAAGTGGAAATGCATAGGGCAAATTTGGTTTTCTTCTATTAAAAGTAATTTTTCTGCATATGTTTTTGAGTATTTGGGATTGTTATGATTACCATTTCTAATCGTAACCAGTGCCAAACCAGTCTTTGCAAAATCGCCCTCAGCATAGTCAGTCACGTCCCAACCTAACATGTTATCTCTAATCTCGTCATACTCGTGACCTTTATCTTGCCAATCTTCTGGTGTCCAATTACAAAATGGAGGTAGTGCAAATTTGTGTTCGTTAATCACATTTTCAAAATGTTTGATGATTTTGTTTACTTCTGATCTTTTCATACTCTTCTCCTATACTCTTTTATTGGTTTTGTTCATCTATACATTTATTATACCATAATTATATCAGGTTGTAACAGATATGTGATTTATTCATATAATGTTATTCAGTAGGGTAATCTGCTGAATAAACACAAGAAGGTACTATCATGAATCAATGTAATAACAGATGTTGCAATCGTTGCCACTGTAGTCCATGTCGTTGTAGAAGAAACAATTGTGGTTGCTTATGGCCTTTGGCCCTTTTGTTTTGGTGGCGTTAATATATATACAAAATTCCGCAGGTGAAAACCTGTCGGAATTTTTCTTTTTTTGCGAAAAATTTCGTATATATTATTTACCTTTGTGTTGAAAAATATATTGGAATTTGATATAATAATGGACTGTGACTAAAGAGGAGATAATATGAATAATTTAAGTAAGTCATCTAATGCTAAAGTCATTTTAGCTGTAGATGATATGGCTGTTATTTTAAACAGCCTTAAAGCAATTTTGCAAAAGTACTATCACGTAGTCGCTGTTAATTCTACGACGCTAGCTGCACAATATCTAATGAATCACTATGTAGATTTGCTTTTGCTAGACATTGGTATGCCTGAAGAAGATGGTATCACTTTCGCTAGAGAATTAAAAAATGCTCCTACAACCAAGGACATCCCCATTATTTTTTTGACGGGACACGCTACACAAGATACTGTTACCACCGCCTACTATTTGGGCGCTGCCGACTATATTGTAAAGCCTATTAATGAGCAAATACTGTTTGATAAAATTGGGAAAATCCTAGGTCTCCCCACCCAGACGACAACTAAATGAAACGTCAGTCCGTTGGATTGGCGTTTATTTGTAGGTATAGTGAAAGATAGGTATTTGTTGCTATGAGGAAAGAAAACAAGGGCAAAGCTCTTATTGTTGGCCTACGACACTTTGTCGTTGCTTTTTTAATATTTACCGTACTGTTCACTGGTATTGGATTTGTATTTTCAAAGATCGGTGATATAAATTTGTTCTCCGGCATAGATGAAGGTGCTGTTTCAGATTTTACCCTAGCAAGTATTGTTGATACTAGCAGTCCGTTTTTTCATACCTTTAGTGAGAGTGAAAAAGTGAATATTCTCTTGCTCGGTGTCAATCCACCACTTTCTGATACCATTATGCTTGCCAGCTTTGATATGAAAACCAAGCACATTGATTTGATTTCTATCCCAAGAGATACATACTATCCGAGAGATGGCTATAACCATGCCGCTGAGAAAAAGTTAAATGCCGCCTATAGAAAAGACCCCCTCAATACAGCTGTGGCTGTCAGTGAAATTCTGCAAGGTATTCCTATTCATTACTATGCCGTCATAGAGTTTGAGGGTATTGAGAATATTGTGGATTCCATGAATGGTGTGCCCGTAAATGTACCTTTTGCCATGAGGTATAATGATCCTGCTGACAATCCGCCTCTTCATATTAGTATTGAAAAGGGCGAACAGGTACTCATGGGCAAAGATGCAGTGGATTATTTGCGTTTTAGAAAAAGTAATGTGAAAGGGTTTAGATCTTATGCTACTAGTGATTTGGAACGAGAAAAAGCACAACAAGAGTTCTTAAAATCTGCTTTTCAACAAAGCATTACCCACCTACCTAGCGTAGTAAAAAGTATTCATGAAAATGTCGTATCCAATATAGACCTAAAAACAGCCCTACAAATTGCCTCTAAAACTGCTGGCATGTCAAAGGATGACATCGCCACTTATTCACTCCCTGGGACGGCCATGGACAAGTCTCCATGGTATTACCACCCGGATGAAGAGGCAATCAAAACAATGTTAACACATATTTATATGCCACCTGTTGCCACGGATGCTGGTATTTCTACAAATGGGTCTATTGATAAATAAAAAGGTTCTATGTCTTTGATAATGAAAAACTCCGCCAACAAAAGCGGAGTTTTTCTATACTTATTTCATCTATTATGGTTGAAGTTTTTCAATTATTTGATTTCTGCTGCTGCAGTTTGTCCTGCAATCCTGCCAAATACAATAATATCTGCTATCGCATTTCCACCAATTCTGTTGGATCCATGTACCCCACCTGTTACTTCTCCAGCGGCATATAGTCCTTTGATTATCTTTCCATCAGTTCCGATTACATGTGTTTTTGTATCGATTTTTAGTCCGCCCATTGTGTGGTGAACAGATGGTTTTACTGGGATAGCATAGTAAGGGCCTTTTTCAAGCTTATATACTAAACTCTCTCTACCAAACTCAGCATCTTTTTTTGCATCAATAGCGGCATTGTATGTTTTTAAAGTAGCCGCTAGGGTAGCAGGGTCCATTTTAACAGCTGCTGCTAGTTCCTCAATGGTTTCTCCCTTTGTCGCATAGCCTTTTGTCACATAGCCAGCCAACGCTGCATTTTTAGCTCTAAGCGCCTCGTCTACCAATAAGTAGGCAATGCCTCCTGTTTGCTTTAACTCAGCAGCAGATACTACATCACGTGTAAGAAGCTCGTTAGTGAATCTTTTTCCTTCTTGGTTCACTAAGATTGCTCCATCTCCACGAAGTGCCTCTGTGAACATATATCCTGTCTTAGGATCTGTCGTTGGGTGAATTTGAATCTGATCAATATCTGTTAAATCAGCTCCAACCGCTTGTGCCATCACAATACCACTACCATTGGCGCCTGCGTGGTTAGTTGTTGAATATCCTTTTAACTCTGGTCTATATTTTACTACCATCTCACTATTAGCACCGAATCCGCCTGTGGCCAAAATCACTGCTTTTGCATTTACTTTAAATTGGTTTCCTTTAGCATCTTTTGCTTTAACGCCTACTACTGTATCTCCAGATTTAATGATTTCAGTAGCAGTAGTATTGAGCATGATGTTCACGCCTTGTTGGTTTAGTTTGTCTGATACGGTTTTTACCACTGTTGGTCCGATGGCGGATCCATCAGCTACCGTATGGGTTCTATTAATGCTCATGCCACCTGTAATAGTCAATCTAGAAAGCTTAGCACCTAGGCTGTTCAACCACTCCACTGCATCAGCCGCATTATCTACTAAAGTTCTAAGCAGTTCTGGATTGTTAGTATTCTTACCACCCACTAACGTATCCTTGTAGAATGTATCTTTCTTGTCTACGATGTTATTGGCTGCTTGTACACTAGTTTCAGCAGCATTGATACCAGCCGTTGCACGGTTTGTGTTTCCACCAATGAGTGCCATTTGCTCCAAAATAATAACTGACTTCCCTGCTTGTTTCGCCTCAACAGCAGCAGTCATACCTGCTCCGCCTGAACCTATGATTACAACATCTACAGTGATATCGCTTTGCTTAGTCACAGTCTCTATCTTGTTAGCAGGGTCTTTAAGTGCTGTCATATTAGCTCCTGCTTTTGCTAGTGCCGCTGTTACAGCCTCTAACATAGCTTTGCTACTAACAGTAGCTCCTGTGATGGCATCTAGTGCTAAGCTTTGTGTGCTAACCACTTCTTTACCTATGCTTTGCGCCGCCACATCACCAATTCCTTTTGATTCATTTGGTGTACCAGCAGTAATTGTGGTTATTTTGTCTGCTGTAACTGTAACAGTAGCCGTAACAGTCCCGCCATTTCCCTTAGCAGTTCCAGTATATGTGCCTGCTTTGAATTTTGTAGCTGTAGGTGCTGGCTTTGTAGCCGTATTGGTAGCTACTGCCTCACCATCAATCACTAGCTTGTTACCGGCTTTAATAAGGTTCGGATTTTTAATCCCGTTCTTTTCAGCCAGTTCCTGATAGGTCATTCCAAATTGCTTAGCAATCTTAGCTAGAGTATCCCCTGCCTTGATTTGGTAAGTAGTTTGTCCTGCAAACGCAAACTGTGCTGTAAGCATTACTAGCACTAGCGCAATTGCAATAATTTTTGTTTTTTTCACTTTGCATACCTCCA
>JAVBKP010000143.1:0-17856 GCA_031553975.1 Anaerovoracaceae bacterium
ATGTTAGCAACTTATGGCTCATTGGGGACGGTTCTAAATTACTTATTAATTGTTCATCGTCGGTTGGGGACGGTTCTAAATTGTTGACCATTTGGTTAGAATAAAAGGAGATACTTGCTTTGAGTAAACAGAAAAAAAATATGGCAAAAGAAACATTCTTATATCTTCCTGCCAAACTTTTAGAGGGGTTCATTGGGATATTCACAATTTCATGCTATACAGCGTTGTTTGAGCTTGATGCATATGGTGACTATTTAATTTTAAATACATCAGTTATATTTATCGCGCTGGTCTTAACCGGTTGGTTAACTAATTCAACAACGCGATTTATTGGTGATGATACCTCTATTGACGGTATTAAAAATTTTCTAGGAACTGTGTTGACGCTCTGGGGCTCTATTAGCATTTTACTTTTTGTCGTCTTAGCCCTTGTCGGAAAAATCATAAGTGGTTTTGGCATTAACAATGGCGAGTTCGCCCATAAATTTGAATTTTATTTGTTTCTTGGTATTCTATTTGTTTCCTATAGCTTATTCCAAATATTGTCTGCTGCGCTGGTACAGCTTAAAAAAATCAAACTCAGTATCATATTATCCCTTACTTCAGCCATTCTAAAGTTAGGAATTGCCTATGGGGCGTTCTATGTGGTTACTGATATTTCTCATTCACCATTGCCCGCTATATTGGCCGCTTTTTTTTCGGATATTTCTGTATCCATCGTAGCTTTAATCGCGCTGCATCCAAAATTGTTTAGGCGTGTTGATAAGTCTATGTCAATGCAGTTCTTTAATTATGGCATGCCGCTTTTGGGTGTGACGGCAAGTATTGGACTTTTGAACATGGTGGATCGATTTATTATAAAAGGTGTATCCACCAGCGCCGCCCTAGCTGTATACAATACAAACTATACTATTAGCTCTACTGTTTTTACTTTGGTGATGGCCGCCATTATGCGAGGCGTTTATCCATCTATATTGGCGGGTTTCCGTCAAGGTGGTAAAACGGAAACCCTTCCTTTATTAAACTATGGTACGCGCATGTACGTATTGATCGCGCTCCCTGCTGCATTAGGCCTCGCAGGCGTTAGTCCCGCTCTCTCTCATTTGATGTTCGTGCGGCCTGAGTATGCTGAGGGCATACCCGTAATTGGCCTCGTCGCAGCTGGTATGTTTTTTATGGGTCTAACAGAATATGCCAATAAAGCTTGGGAACTTAATAGAAATACTTTTCCAATTTTTCAAAATAGTGCCATTGCTGCAATTATTAAATTTGTAGTCAGCATTTATTTAATCAAAGTCGTTGGTGTCAATGGTGCTGCCATAGGAACACTTATTGCTTTCATGTCCTACTTTTTTATAACAATACTACGCGTTAAACGGGAGTTTGTTTTTATTTTATCTTTGAAAACTTGGATTAGCGTTACAGTCGCTGCTGGTCTTTGCGGAGTGACCGCCTTGGCTATCTGTACATTCTCACCACTACCAACCCTAATAAATCTATGCTTTGCTGTCATTGGTGGAGGCTGCGTATATGTTGGCATTCTAATTCTTTCTGGGGAGATTCGTCATGAACTCTCACAGATTAAGACAAGGCTGAAAAAGAGTTGATGACCATTTAGTTTGTAATTGGGGACGGTTCTAAATTGCTGACTGACTAGTTAGCAATTTAGAACCGTCCCAAGCAAAGAGCGAGTGATCATTTAGAACCGTCCCCAATTACAGAATTACAAGGATTTTCAAATTAATTTGAAAATGAGAAAAAAATACTATATAATATTATAGTTAATTTGAATTGAAATTGTTTATATAAACGGAGGATATTATGGAAAAGAAATTTAAGTTTAATATGGCTGATGTAATTATTATTATTGCAGTTATTGTAATCGTAGCAGGCGTTGGCTATAAGCTATTTGCTCCAAAAGCGCAAGAGTTTGTTGCTCCAACCAAACAGGTGGAGGTAACTTTTAGAATTCGAGGTGCTATGACATATATGATTGATGAGCTTAACGCTCGTCCTGAAATATTGCAAAATCAGCCCCTAGTAGCGGGTGCTGGCTATGTAAGCGACGCTAAAGTAACTAGCTTTGAAATGGTCCCTTATCAAGTACAACTCTCAACTGATGATGGGCACATTGTCTCTGCCATCGATCCAGATCGTGTGGATATATTGGTCAAAGTTGAGGCCACTGTAAAAGATTCTCCTATTATTAAAATTGCTAACCAAGAGGTTCGTGTCGGCCGTACTTTCATCTTGAAAACACAGCGGTTTGAAACCACGCCAACAATTGATACTATTGTTTTTAAGTAAGGATTGATATATGGAAATCATAAAAAACAGTTTTTTCTTTAGGGCAATTTTGGCTCTAATCAAAAAATATGATACAAGTTTTATAAATGGCATTTTTCTTAAGTTCAATACGCTTTATGATGTTTCTGTTTCTAAGAAATTCATAGATAAATGGCTTTTGAAGGAAAGTCGCATTGGCACATCTATTTATGCCAAGTTTTTGCTTTCGTTGCACCGAAGAATTAGTAAGTTCAATCTGCTGGCCAATAGCCGCATTCTCCACATTTTCGATTTGTTTGATGTGAGAAAAGTCATTTTGTTTTGCTTAGCTATGTATTTCCCCATAGATTGGTCTCTACGAAAAGTTGCTGCTATGATTTCACCTGTGGGCCTATTAGCATCAGGCTGGGATGAAGGTCTTATGCTGCTTTCCGTCATGGTGATTATCGTCTCTTATGCAAAAGAGCGTAGCGTACCACTGCAATCAAAGGCCACACCTATCGACACCGCATTAATCCTGTTTTTAGCCGTGTCTACCTTTTTAATGTGCCTCACTACCGACTATCCAAGTATTGCATTTGCTGGGTATAGAGCTGTAATCGAGTATATGGTCTGGTTTTTCATAGCCATTCGGCTTTTGCGTGATGACTCTGACATAAAGACTTTTTTCTATGGGCTGTGCCTTTGTGGAATCCTCATCGGGCTCCATGGAATATACCAATACATCGTTGGCGCTCCCATGCCTGAACAATGGGTAGCGCAAGCGGAAGTAGGTGTGCGTACCAGGGTCTACTCCATCATCGGAAGCCCTAATGTAATGGGTTCATTCATGATTATGACCGCTCCCATGGTCTTGTCTCTTGCATACTTCGTAAAAAACATTTGGGCAAAGCTAGCTTTGCTGGCAGCGACTGGTTGTTTAGTTCTATCACTGTTGTTTACATTCTCACGTGGCGCATGGGGCGGCTTCGTTCTCACCGCTCTCGTGTTCGCAATATTGGTTGATAAACGGCTTATAGCGGCCATGGCAGTAGCCGGAACGGCACTATTATTTCTCTCCCCGTCCATCGCAAGTCGCATCACTTTTTTATTCACCCAAGATTTCGTTGATGCAAGTGCAAAGGGGGGTCGTTCTCTACGCTGGGAAATTGGTGCCCAAATGTTACAAGAACACCCTTGGTTCGGTGTGGGACTTGGAAGGTTTGGTGGCGCCGTAGCTATGCAAAATCAAATATTGGATAAAACTGATACCTTTGAATATTTTTACATGGACAATTACTATCTAAAGACAGCAGTTGAAATGGGATATGTGGGCCTTGCTTTTTTCTTAATTCTGCTAGCTGTAGTGATCATTTGGTCAACAAGAGCAATTGCAAGAAAAAAAGGCGATCCGATGTCACTAATGATCAAAGGTGCCTTCGCTGGTATGCTTGGTGTATTGTTCCATTCATATGGGGAGAATATATTTGAAGTACCTGCTATGAATACTTACTTTTGGGTGCTAGTGGCCGTAATCATATTCATGGGCTTTGTACAGCCCAAGTCCATACAAAGCAAATTACCGTAAATATTCTAACACGGCATAGAGTTCAGCCTCTATGCCTTTTTTAATGCAACCTTCGTCCAAGTAAAACTTATCTGAATGTAATGGAAAATTTTCTCTGTTTGGGGCTTTACATCCCAAATAAAAGCAGCACCCTGGCGCTTCCTCAGCAAATGCAGAAAAATCGTCTACACCCATCCTAGCTTTGTCATGCCAAACAACAGCGTTCTTGCCAAATTGACCTTCCATCACCTTTGCCACTTTATTTACTAGCTTCTCGTCATTGACTAACATGCGATAACCCTCTAAAAAGTCTAATCGTACTGTCCCACCATGTTTTTTCTCTATAATGCTTACTATCTCTACCATTTGCTCTTTAATTGTATCTCTAGCCTCCCCGCTTAGTGTCCTGAGAATGCCTGTGAGGTCTACAGTATCTGGAATAATGTTTCTCTGGGTCCCTCCGTGACATGAGCCAAAGCTGACAACTGCTTCTTCATCATGGCCTAGTGAATTAGGTAATGCAATAAAACCTTTAACTATTTCGGCTGCCATCAATATGGGATCTATCCCTTGTCCTCTATAGGCTCCATGGGTTTGTTTACCGGTCACAGTTATATTAATCATATCGGAATTAGCGTTAATCACCCCAGATTTTAGTCCAAATCTGCCCGTCTCCAGTGTAGGATCCACATGAAGCCCAATGACTGCGCCCACCTTTGGATTTTCCATACATCCATTATTAACCATTCGGTCAGCACCTCCATCTGTCTCTTCTGCTGGCTGAAAAAATAGTTTCACCGTCCCTGAGAATTTCTCTTTCAACTCCGCAAGGGCCATAGCCACGCCTAAAAGTATTGCCGTATGCGCATCATGCCCGCAAGCATGCATCACACCATCTACCTCCGACCTAAAAGGAATTTCTGTCTTTTCATGTATAGGAAGTGCGTCCATATCTGCTCGAATAGCGATACACTTTCCATTTAGGAACGGTGGTGGCTCAGACCCACGGATTATACCCACTATGCCCGTGCCAATGATATTTTGGACTTCTATCCCTAAATCGTTCAACGTCTCTATTATACGACGAGACGTTCTGAATTCTTGGTTTCCTAACTCTGGAAATCTATGTAACTCCCTGCGAATCTCTATCGCCCACTGGGCGCAGTCTTCTAAAATCTTTTCCAATCTATCCATCAACCCCTGCCTCCAAGAAAATCATTTCCCCACGGGTGGCATCTAACCTTACCTTAATTCCCATAGGGATAGTGATTTGGTTCTGTATATGCCCCACCTGAAAATTCCCAATCATTGGTTTACCAAAAGGTTTTATTGCATCCTTAAAGATTTGATTTAGCGTAAGTGTCTCATGTGGTTCTCGCCCCTTGCTTTGGCACTTTTCAAAGGTACACAAAATAATGCCTATACAGTCCTTAAATTTACCTGCCAATGCCAATGTATGCAACATCCTATCTACACGATACGGCTCTTCTCCTACCTCTTCTATAAAAAGAATTTTCCCTTTCGTATCTATCTCAAAAGCAGAACCTAATGTTGCTACCAGCAAGCTAAGATTGCCTCCAGCTATTGGCCCTTCTGCGATTCCGGGTACCATACATTGAATTTGATGACCGATTGGATTGTTAATTAGAACCGTCCCCAATGAAGATTCTCCCGATGCGGCAAAAATATTAGCCCTGAGGCTTTCTTTGGTGAAGTTAGTATCGGTAATCAAAGATGTTCCTACTGGTCCATGGAATGTTACAATCTTTGCTCGTTGGTTAAATGCGATGTGTAGGGCTGTCACGTCACTAAATCCAACAAATACTTTGCAATTTTCATGGATTAAGTCATAGTCTAGCCGTGGCAACAGCCTTATGGCTCCATATCCGCCACGCATGGCAATAATTCCTTCTATATCATCATTACAAAAAGCCCGATGAATATCATTTGCGCGACATTCATCGGTCCCTGCTAGATAACCATACCGTTCATAACAACTAGGATACATGATGGGCTCTAAGCCCAAAGTTCTGATAGCGCTCTCTGCCTCATTGACTCTTTCGCGGTTTTCTGCCCCGCTTGGGGCAATTACAGCCACTTTACTCCCAAGTTTTAATGGATTTGGTTTTCTCATGTTCTAACCTCTTGTATTGGCTTGTCGTTTTATTTTTTTCGTAGTAGTCTTCACAAATTCTTCTTTGCGGACTACAAAGTTCCTAACACGCTTATAAATAGGCATTTTATCATTGTATTGATCTATTGCACCTTTTAAGATGCTCTCCACTTTATCATCATCAATATCTACGCCAAACTCATCTTTGATTTCCTCATAGTTAGGCCTAAGCTGTGCGCTGACAATGGTTTCATCGGTTTTCTCATCATAGAGCCCTTCTACAAAACTCTCCTCGATATATTTGCTGCTGTTTAAATAATATTCCACTTCCTCTGGATATATGTTCTTACCATTTTTAGTAACAATAACATTTTTCTTACGACCTGCAATATAAAGAAATTCACGGTTGTCAAAGAATCCTAAGTCACCTGTATAAAACCATCCGTCTTTTAGCACGTTTGCGGTTCTTTCTGGATCGTTGAAGTATCCCAGCATTGTATTTGGTCCACGGCATATGATTTCGCCAATCCCATCTTCATCTTTGTCTATGATCTTAATCTCCACACCTGGGATGGCCGGTCCCACGGAACCTGCTTTTTTGTAAGTATCCGAGGTGTCTGGTGTACCAGCAATCAACGGTGCCGTCTCTGTCAATCCATAGCCTTGCAAAACTTTAAGTCCGAAATCCTCAAATCCCCTGCAAACATTAGGATCAATTCCTGCTGCGCCGGTAATAATCAATCTTAACCTACCGCCAAATTTCTCATGAATATCTTTGAAGAGCCTTTTTCTTGCATCTATTCCAACTTTTTGCAATTTTTTGCTAATACTTATTCCTGTCCTAAGCTTTTTCTCTTGCCCTTGCTTTTGTGCTTGCTTCCATATTTTTTCATATAGTCCTTCGAAAATCAGCGGAACACCTACAAGTATAGAAACCTTTGCCTCTACCATATTTTTTGCTATATATTTAAGTCCTTCGCAAAAAGCCACAGAGGCGCCCGCGTACAAAATCGTCATAATCCCTAATGTACACTCAAATGTATGGTGTATTGGAAGAATTGACAATGTGGTATCTGTAGGATATACTTTGCAAATTTGGCTGGTAGCCATTATGTTTGAAGCTAAGTTGTTGTGCGAAAGCATTACGCCTTTTGAACTTTCTGTTGTGCCTGATGTAAATAAAATAACAGTCATTGCATACGGATCAATCTCAATATCTACATAACTCTTGTCGCCTTTTCTGAGTAGCTCAGCACCTTGCTTAATCAAGTCAGCAATTTTCCATTCGCCTGCTAGTACAGTTTCGTCTTGTTTAACTGAAATATTTACTTTATGCTTAATATGAAGATTTTCAAAGCTTTTGCCATAATTGCCTGCATAGAAAATAGCATCACATTCTGCACTTCTAATATGAGAATGTAACTCCTCTTCGGGTAGTTCTTTGTCAAGAGGAACCGCTATCCCCACCCCATTTATGGTTGTCAGATATGTTAACACCCACTCATAGCAACTATCGCCAATAATAGCGATTTTGCTTCCTTTTAGGCCCATCTCTATCAACTTTGTACCCAGGGCTTCGATTTGATGTTTTAACACCTTGTATGTAACATCTTGGTATTTGCCACCTTTTTCATTTTTCACTTTAAAAGCAGCATTGTCTCCAAACAATTTTGTGCTGGAAGAAATCAATTCCTTTATAGTAGAAATCTTTCTAACCTCATGGTAGTGTATATTTCCCATTCAGTTCTCCTTTTCACCTCAAATTTAGATTACGTCTTTAGTATAATATATATGAAGGGAATTTACAAAGAAAAAGTGGATGAATTTTATATGAAATTAGAGTATAATATATTTACCGATTCCAAGGAACCGGAAACATTTAATCAAAGGAGATAAAAATATGGCAACACCTCATATTGGAGCCAAAAAAGGCCAAATTGCTAAAACTGTTCTAATGCCTGGAGATCCACTCCGCGCAAAATATATCGCAGAAAAGTTCTTAGAAAACCCAGTTTGTTATAACACAACAAGAAATATGTTTGGCTACACTGGTACATATAAGGGCAAAGAAATCTCTATCCAAGGTTCTGGAATGGGAATGCCTTCCATCGGCATTTACTCTTATGAGTTATTCACGCAATATGATGTAGAAAATATTATCAGAATCGGTTCTTGCGGAAGCTTTCAAGAAGATGTGAAGGTAAGAGACGTAATTCTTGGCGTGGCTGCCAGTACAGATTCTAACTATGCTGCTAGCTATAATCTGCCGGGTACTTTTGCTCCTATGGCGCACATGGATCTAGTGACAAAAGCTATCGAGATAGCAAAAGAAAAAAATATCGCAATGAAGTGCGGCAATATCCTTTCTTCTGATGTGTTTTATGGTGATGATCCAGATGGTTGGAAAGCATGGCAAAAGATGGGCGTTATGGCAGTAGAAATGGAAGCTGCTGCGCTATACTTGAATGCTGCTAGACTTGGCAAAAAAGCCCTTTGTATCCTAACCGTGAGTGACAGCTTAGTGACACACGAACTGGTAGATGCAGAGGCGAGAGAAAAGACATTTACAGATATGATGGAGATCGCTCTTGAGCTAGCTTAATATCGCAATACAAAAGTTCCTGCACGAAATGGCAGGAACTTTTTTTATTGCAACCATTGTTTTGGGGACGGTTCTAATGTGATGACCTCTCGGTCATCAAATTAGAACCGTCCCCTATGTATGTTATTTTTTTTCGTTGTATGGTGGGAAGCCTTTGAATTCCCCAGATTCAATATGTGTTTGTTCAAATGGCAGCTTTGGCTCATATTTTTCATTCATGATGCCCAGCTTTGAAAATATATGGAATAATACAGCCAGTATTATTCCTACCACAGCTGCTAGTGCCATACCTTTTAGTTCCACTTGTCCAATTTTGATGGCAGCGCCACTAACGCCTAGTGCAAATACCACAGCACCCATGGCCATGTTATAGTTCCTACTAAAATCAACCTTTTGCTCTACTAGCATTCTGATACCGCTAATGCCTATAACGCCATATAAATAAATGGTGATTCCACCCATAACAGGTGTAGGAATGGACTGAATGGCGGCAGAAAACTTAGGGATCAGCGAGAATAAAATCGCAAATCCTGCTGCAAATCTAATGACCCAAACGGAGTACACTCTTGTAATGGCCATTACGCCAATATTCTCTCCATATGTAGTATTAGGTGAAGACCCAAATAGCCCAGAAAGGATATTTGACAGACCATCTCCTAGCAAAGATCTATATAGCCCTGGGTCCTTCATTAAATCAGTATCTGTGACCTTAGCCGTCACGATTAAGTGACCAATATGCTCCGCTAATACCACTAGACATGCTGGGGCAATAATAATTACGGCACTCCAATTCATCACAGGGGCTGTAAATTTAGGGAAGCCAATCCAACTAGCATCTATGATGGCTGTAAAGTTAATCATACCGAAGAAACAAGCTATAATATATCCTACAATTACACCAATGAGTATTGGAATAATCTTGGCAAATCCTTTAAAAAGAACGGAGCCAACCACCGTAACAGTCAGTGTCGCAACTGATACAAATATAACTTTCCAAAGTTCCAACGACAACGTATCTGAAAGCGCGAACATATCCCTAAGTCCCAGTCCACTGGTAAGTCCTGCCTGCGATGCTGCTACAGGTGCCAATTCTAGCCCTATGACAGCCACAACGCTTCCCATCACTGCTGGTGGCATTACTACATCAATCCAGCTTGTACCGAATTTTTTGATGATAAATGCCATAATCACAAAGAACAGTCCAAAGAATATAAACCCAACTTGCGCCGCCGCAAAACTACCATACGTCTCCATAATCAAGAAGGTAGGTGCTAAAAAGGCGAAGCTTGAGCCTAAATACGCTGGAATTCCACCTTTTGTCACGATAGAATAAATAAGCGTTCCAATACCATTCATCAGTAAACAAACCGCTGGGTCAATACCGAATAGTATAGGGACAAGTACTGTAGCCCCGAACATAGCCATTAAATGTTGCAGACTTAATGGTATGGTCTCTAGTACCGGTAACTTGTCATGAATTCCTACAATTTTTTTCATTTTAACTCCTTTCGCCTTTAAAAAAACCTGCCCCTAGAGGCAGGTTCATAATTATTTATTAAAGTCTTCCATAATAGTGACAGAGGCACTAGCTCCGATACGATCAGCGCCCGCTTCTATCATTACTATACAATCCTCCAATGTACGGATACCACCGGATGCTTTTACAAGCATTCTGTCTCCCACTGTTTTTCTCATCAATGCAACTGCTTCTTTCGTCGCGCCGCCTTTAGAGAATCCAGTAGATGTTTTGACAAATCTAGCGCCAGCAGCTTCTGATAATTCACAAGCCTTGACAATCTCTTCATCTGTCAATAAACACGTCTCAAGGATAACTTTCACATCAGCTTTTCCTTTGGCTGCTATTACTACCGCCTTGATATCTTCTTTGACATAGTCAAAACGTCCTTCTTTTAGTGCGCCGACGTGGATAACCATATCGATTTCTTCTGCACCATTTCTGACGCATTGCTCTGTTTCAAATATTTTAGAGGCAGTATCACATGCACCTAAAGGAAAACCAATTACTGCGCAAACTTTTTCTTCTGATTCCGCTAGTTCTTTTTTCACTAGGGGTACCATGGAAGAGTTCACACAAACAGAAAAAAAGTTGTATTCTTTCGCTTCACCGCAAAGGGTGATAACGTCTTTTTCTGAAGCTTCTGGTTTTAAAATGGTATGATCAAAATATTTATTTAAATTCTCAATTGTCATTTTTTTATCCCTTACTATTTAATAATTTCGCCTAACTGTCCGTTGCCAATCAGTCCCGCATTGGCCTCATCAGTATCAAGGTGCGCTTCACCAAGAAATGACTCATGAACACGAATCAATACTTGATCAAATGTAACAGCTCTTGGTCCCTCAAACTTTAAACTAACATACTCTTTGTCCTTAACGCCAGCCTCTTCAGCTTCTTTCGTGGACAAGTGAACATGCCTAAGTGCAGCAATAACGCCTTTGGTAAGTTCAACTTCACCAGCAGGTCCCACCAGTTTGCAACCAGGAGTTCCTTCTAGCTGTCCTGACTCCTTTATTGGCGCATTGATTCCAATGGTTCTTCCATCAGTAAGTGCTACTTCTATTTGGCTCTCAGGGCGAGCTGGCCCCAAGATTCTAACACCTTTCAGTGTTCCTTTTGGTCCTACGACGTCTACTTTCTCTTCACAAGCATACTGTCCAGTCTGCTTAAGATCTTTAAACGGTGTTAATTGATGCCCTTTTCCAAAAAGTGCCTCTACATCAGATTGAGCAAGATGGATATGCTTATTCGATACCCCTACTTCAACTTTGAATCCCATTTTCATCCTCCATTTGTTTTCGGCTGTAAAATCTTCAAATCTTCAATATTATAACGTATTACTATAGTAAAGTCAATTATATTTTTCGGTTAACTCCTAAATTTTTTAGTCCATACATGCAATATATGGTAGGTTGCGGTAATGCTGGTCATAATCAAGACCATAACCTATAATAAATCTATTGGGAATGCTAAATCCAATATAGTCTACTGCTATATCTACTTCACGTCTTTCTGGCTTGTCCAGCAGTGTACAGAGTTTTAATGACTTAGGGCTCTGTCGTTCTAAATACTCCTTTAAGTATGTAAGTGTTAATCCTGTATCTACAATGTCTTCAATGACAAGTACGTGCTTACCCTTAATATCTGAGTCTAGGTCCTTTACGATTTTTACAACGCCAGAAGTCTTGGTGCCACCGCCATAACTTGATACGGCCATAAAGTCAATAGCTATCTTACCCTCAAAGTTTTTTAGTAAATCCGCCGCAAACATAAATGCACCTCTTAGAATACAAACGGCTATGACCTCTTCCCCCTTATACTCTTCTGATATTTGTTTTCCTAACGCGGCAATTCTCTCTTGAATCACCTCTGCTGAATATAAAACTTCTGTAATTGCTGGTGTAGACATGTTATTCCTCCTTAACATCTTCTTCTTCATATTTAACATCTTCTATAATGATTTTGTCTTTGTACTTTTCTGTGCTCAGCATATTTTTGTCTTTCCAATAGGTATCTAACTCGTCTTTAAAATAGTATAAGATGAATCCCCACAAGGTTAAATCATCCAAAATACTGAATCCTAACACTGGTGCTGGAATTAAATCAATAGGCGAAAATAGATAAATCAATCCGCCAATGATGATAGCTTTTTTATATAACCTCACTTTTTTGTCAGCTAAAAAATATTTTATAGCTTTGAGACGCTTTATAACAAAAAGCCATCTGTTCATCCCTATTCCTCCAACATTTGTCCAAATTCAGCTAAAGATTTGTTGACCAATTGGTCTATTTCATCTAAGACATTTTCTTGCCCCTGTCTCTTTAGCGCAGATACTGGTATGATCTTGGCTTCTGGGCCCATCCCTAGGTCTTTTCGAATGATATTCATATTCTTGGCAAGTTCATTCCTAGATATTTTATCTGCTTTGGTCCCTATGACATAACCATCTAGTCCATAATGTATAAGCCATTGATACATCTGCTTGTCTTGCGCACTTGGCGGATGCCTAAGGTCTACCAATTGAAATACTTTCACCAGCCTATGTCTAGTTTTCAAATACTCTTCTATCATATCTCCCCAGTTTTCACTGGTGGATTTAGCTACTTTGGCATATCCATAACCTGGTAAGTCCACAATTCTAAATGTATCATTTATGCGATAAAAATTGATTGTTCGTGTCTTACCTGGGCTGCCGCTGACTCTGGCTAGGCTTTTTCTGTTCAACACCAAATTGATTAGCGAAGACTTTCCTACATTGGACCGCCCTGCAAAAGCCACCTCTGGTGCATCATCTGTTGGATACTGGGCTCTTTTCGCCGCCACTGTTTCTAGTTCAACTTGTTTTACAATCATTTTTTCTCCACCGCCACTTTGGCCTTGCTCTTATCTTTCACTAACGCATGAACTAGTACCTGGTCTATTCCTTCTACCAAAACGAATTCAAGCTCTTTTTTGACATTGTCCGGTATTTCATCTAAATCCCTCTCATTTTCCATGGGAAGTAGAATTTTTTTAATACCTGCTCGATGAGCAGCGAGGACTTTTTCTTTAATGCCTCCTACTGGTAGCACTTTGCCTCTTAGTGTAATCTCACCAGTCATGGCAACATCGTTTCGCACTGGCACTTTTGTTAGGGCAGATACTACGGATGTACACATAGTCACACCTGCAGATGGTCCGTCTTTTGGCGTTGCGCCTTCTGGTATGTGAATGTGCATATCACTTTTTTTATAAAAGGGCTGCTCTATTCCTAACTCCTTGGCATTGGCTCTAATATAGCTAATGCCTGCCTTAGCAGACTCTTGCATTACTTCACCTAACTGACCGGTCAGCAAAACTTTCCCTGTGCCCTCCATGATAGTGGTCTCAATACTTAATGTATCTCCGCCCACAGCAGTCCATGCCATACCAGTCACCACACCAATCTCATTGTCGCTGTTCACTTTATCATACCTAAACTTTTTCTTGCCTAGATATTCTTCTAGCTTGCCAGGTGTAATCTTAATTTGCGCTCTTTTTTTCTCAGCAACTTTCCTAGCCACTTTACGGCAAATCTTTGCTATTTCCCGCTCTAGACTACGAACACCAGATTCTCTCGTATAATAGTTAATTATATCACGAATTGCCTCTTCTGATATGACAATATCTTTTTCAGTGAGTCCATGCTCTTTTAATTTTTTGCTCACCAAATATTTCTGTGCTATGTTTAGCTTTTCTTCCTCTGTATATCCCGAAACAGGTATTATTTCCATTCTGTCGAGCAAAGGCCTTGGAATGGTTTCAGTGGAATTTGCTGTGGTGATGAACATGACTTTAGACAAGTCAAAAGGCACTTCTAAGTAGTGATCCATAAACTCTTTGTTTTGCTCAGGGTCAAGAACCTCAAGCAACGCGGAAGCAGGATCTCCTCTAAAGTCATTCCCAAGTTTATCTATTTCATCAAACAAGAAAACAGGATTCATGGACTCGGACTCTTTGATCGCACTCATAATCCGCCCTGGGATAGCGCCTACATAAGTCCTCCTATGCCCTCGTATTTCTGCTTCATCTCTAACCCCGCCCAAGGACATTCTAGCAAATGCTCTATTTAGGGATTTGGCTATGGATTTGGCTATAGATGTCTTGCCTACACCAGGAGGGCCTACCAAACAAATAATAGAGCCTTTCATATCAGCATCCGAAAGCTTCATCACAGCCATATATTCAAGCACGCGTTCCTTTACCTTTTCAAGCCCATAATGATCTTCGTTGAGGATTTTTTCTGCTGCTTTTATATCTACTTCTTCTTTAGATTTCTTACCCCAAGGCAGCTCGAGTACCCACTCTACATAGGTTCTTACCACACTAGTCTCAGATGAATATGGCCCCATTTTTTCTAGTCGCCCGATTTCTTTTTCTATTTTTTTCGTAACCCTTGGTGAAAGCTTTAATTTTTTTAATTTTTTATAATATCCTTGAATCTCTTTTTCATCTTCGTCATCTTCACCAAGTTCTTCTTGAATGACTCTAATCTGTTCTTTCAGATAGTACTCTTTCTGATGTTTGTTAATTTCTTGTCTAACTTTATTGTCTATGTCCTTTTCTAGCTTAAGTATCTCAATCTCCTTCGCTAGCACTTTCGTCACATAGGTTAGCCTCTTGTCATAGTCAATGATCTCCAAAGCCTTTTGTCTCACTTCTGCTCTAACATCTAGCTGGGATATGATAAAATCTGCTATACGTCCTGGCAAATCCATAAAGGATAGGCTTCCTATAAGCTCTCTTGGTATATTTCCACTAGCAGATGCATATTTTTCAAATTTAGAAATCGCCTTTCTGGCTAGGGCATCTGTCTTTGTGGATAGTGTCAATATGTCTGGTTCTTCCATTTCTTCTACTTCACACTTAAAATAGGGGTGTTCTTGCAAGACAGATTTTGCCTGTCCTCTGCTAACGCCCTCTACTAGCACTCGTATAGCCTCTCCTGGGAGTTTTAACATCTGCTTTACCCTAGCTATTGTCCCCACTTCATAAAAATCCTTGGCCGTGGGCAGGTCTGTATCAGAGTTCTTTTGGGTAACAAGAAAAACTAGCTGGTTGTCCATCATAGCCTCTTCGAGTGCGTTGATAGACCGCTCTCTTCCTACATCAAAATGTAACACTGTATATGGAAAAACTGTAACACCTCTTAGAGGTATGGTTGGTAATTGCTTCATCACTTTATACTTCCTTGAAAAAAGGGACTTAAGCCTAAATGGCTAAGCCCTTTTAATTATTATGAACACATTTGTGTGAATAACAATGAATGCTTCCTTTTGTATAGAATCAATCCATTCATTATATTGCGTCTTTTTCGTCTAACATGTACTGGGTGTCAGTGATAATCTTAGGTGGTACATTGTTTTCAACGGTGTCTTTTGTTATGACACATTTTGTCACATCATCTCTAGATGGAATTTCATACATAATGTCTGTCATTATTCCTTCTAGAATACTACGAAGTCCCCTTGCTCCCGTCTTTCGCTCTATGGCCTTAGTGGCTACTAGCTCAAGTGCATCTTGTTCTATTTCTAACTCTACTTCATCTAGCTCAAATAGTTTTTTGTACTGCTTGACAATGGCATTTTTAGGTTCTTGTAATATTCTTACAAGGGCTTCTTGATCTAACTCCTCTAATGCTACTAGCACTGGTAGTCTTCCAATAAACTCTGGAATCAAGCCATACTTTAATAAATCGCCTGATTGCACTTCCTTCAAAATATCTTTGTCGTCCTTTTTCATGTTTTTCTTAATAGTAGAGTTAAAGCCTATAGTCTTTTCCCCTAATCTTCGTTGAATTACCTTTTCCATACCATCAAAAGCGCCTCCACAAATGAATAAAACATTGGTGGTATCAAATTGTAAAAACTCCTGATGTGGATGCTTACGGCCTCCCTGTGGTGGCACGTTGGCTACGGTTCCTTCTAGGATTTTTAGCAAAGCCTGCTGTACACCTTCACCACTTACATCTCTTGTAATAGAAGGATTGTCTGATTTTCTGGAAATTTTATCTATTTCATCTACATAGATAATGCCTGTTTGGGCTCTTTCTATATCTCCATCTGCTGCCTGAATAAGCTTTAATAAGATATTCTCTACGTCTTCACCCACATAGCCTGCTTCGGTTAGTGCGGTGGCATCTGCAATAGCAAAAGGGACATCTAGTATCTTTGCCAAAGTCTGTGCCAGCAAAGTTTTACCTGAACCAGTAGGTCCTATCATGGCAATATTGCTCTTTTGAATCTCTACGCCATCATTGTCACCTTTGCTTGCACTTGTCAATATGCGCTTGTAGTGGTTGTATACAGCCACAGCCAATGCTTTTTTTGCATCTTCTTGACCGATTACATACTCATCTAGTATTTTAGTTATTTCTTTTGGCTTTGGTATTTCGCCATCAATCATAGCACCTTTATTAGAAGGAGATTTTATCTCTTCCCTCAAAATGCTATCGCAAAGCTCAATACACTCGTCGCAGATATAAACACCAGGACCAGCCACTAGACGCTTAACCTGATCTTGGGATTTTCCACAAAAAGAGCATTTTAACTGTTTTTTATCATCGAACTTGGTCATTACTCCCCCTATTGCCCATTATTTCTTTACTTAATTTTTTCTTGACTTGATTACTTTATCGATCAGTCCATACTCTACGGCCTCATCAGCAATCATAAAATTGTCTCTATCTGTATCCTTGGCTACTTGTTCAATTGGTTTTCCAGTATTTTCGCTGAGAATTTTGTTTAATCTTTCTCTCATCTTCAAGATATGCTCTGCATGAATTCTTATGTCTTCTGCCTGTCCTCTCGTTCCGCCAAGGGGTTGGTGAATCATAATCTCTGCATTAGGCAGTGCAAATCGCTTGCCCTTAGCACCTGCCGATAGTAAGAATGCACCCATGCTAGCCGCCATACCGATACAAATCGTGGATACATCAGGTTTAATATATTGCATGGTGTCATAAATAGCCATTCCTGCTGTAATAACACCACCGGGGCTATTGATATAAAAACTAATGTCTTTATCAGGGTCCTCAGATTCTAAGAAGAGCAATTGGGCTACAACCAAGCTAGCTGTATGCTCATTTACCTCTTCTCCCAAAAATATAATTCTATCTTTTAGAAGTCTTGAATATATGTCGTATGAACGCTCACCTCTATTGGTTTGCTCGACAACCATTGGAATAAGTGACATGGTCCATCTCCTTACTTGTCTTTTTTGGCAGTTGACTTTTTCGCAACTGGCTTTTCAGCCTTTTCCTTTGCTGGCTTGTCATCTGCTTGCTCTGCTGTTTTCTTTGGCTTCTCTTCTTTATCTGCTTTTTCAATCTTAGCATTCTCAGCAATAAAATCTATGGTCTTGCGAAGGCGTATATCCTGCAATAACATTTGATAATTCTCGCCAACAAAAGATTTTTTAACCTTGTCTAGCTCCATTTTATACATATCAGCCATTTCTTTTAGCTCAGATTGAATCTCTTCTTCAGTGGCTTCAATCTTTTCAGTTTTTGCGATGGCCTCAAGAATAAGTCTTGCCTTTACCTTTTTCTCTGCATCAGGTTTTAACTCAGCACGGATACCATCCACACTTTTACCTGTGAATTTGGCATACATCTCTAGATCCATACCTTGGTATCTTAACTGTTGTCCGAACTCATCTAGCATGTCTTCCACTTGATCTGCTACCATTATTGGCGGAATATCTACCTCAGTAGCATCGTAAATCACATCTAAAATAGCGTTCTTTTGCTCATATTCTGCCTTTTCTAAAG
>JAVBKP010000018.1:0-3354 GCA_031553975.1 Anaerovoracaceae bacterium
ACTTTAAAGAGAGGCTTTTGCCGCCACAAAGTGATCTTGCGGAGCAGGTTATGAAAGATCCTTATATGTTTGATTTCATCCAGTATCGTGAAGGTATGATTGAACGTGAGATTGAGTCGGAGCTTGTGAAAAATATAACAAAACTACTATTGGAACTTGGCACTGGGTTTGCATTCCTTGGAAATCAGTATCATATAGAAGTTGAAAAAGAAGATTTCTATATTGATTTGCTATTTTACAATCTGAAACTTCGCTGCTACGTCATCATAGAGCTTAAGACTGGCGACTTTAAGCCAGAGTATGCAGGCAAACTGAATTTTTATATTTCAGCTGTTGACGACTTGTTGAAAACAGAGAAAGACAATCCGACCATTGGGCTATTACTTTGTAAAAATAAGCGGGGCATGATTGCAGAATATTCACTTCGAGATATTGAAAAACCGATTGGTGTTAGCGAATACAAATTATTTAAAAATTTGCCAAAAGAATATGAGGATATTCTTCCATCGGTTGAAGATATTGAAAAACGCATTGGGGAAATACCTAGCGACGAATGATGAGGCTTTAAAATCAAACAAAAATATACCTACCCATATACCTACACCAACGAAAACTATAGAATCCATGGCATTCAACGAAACAAAAGAGTGCTGAAGAGCCCATAAAACTGGACTTTTCGGCACCCAATATATTTTCTATCACGCTCCGAAGGAATTGTTTCGGTTTAATGTGTAAATGATTTTATGACCAAAATATGTTGAAATGATGGGCTTCTGTCAATTATGGCAGAGGTCTTTTTTTGCGAAAATATACCTACCCAAAGGCAATTTTTCTTAATACACCAATGTGTACTTTTTGGTGTGCGCATTGCCTGCTAGTGGTATTTATGGTATACTTATAAGAATAATTTGCATGCGTTAGGAAATACTATCAACTATTTTAGACAAATTGGTTTATTTGTTGAATATCGAATGAACTTCATTAGAGAAAGGAAATTGGCATGGAATTTACAATGAAAAAAAAACTTATTGTATTTTTAGTTGCGGCTTTACTTATTTCTGTAGCCATGGGTGTTATGGGATTTTTAAACTTATTGACTCTAAAGAAAATTGTTAATTACAACGAAAACATAGTAGCCAAACCCCTTGCGTACATTGCTGAAACAAATTTCTCTTATGGCATGTCTAGGGTTATCATTCGTGATTTAATTATCTCTGAGGCTGACGCTGATGAAAAATTGCACGATCAACTTCTAGAGAGCTTGGATATTATCCAAACACAGTTAAGCGGCTATAAAGATACCTTAACCCATAATGGTTCAGCAAAAAGCGAAGAATACGATAAGGTGGCTAATCTGATTTTGCAAACAAAAGAATGGACAAAGCAAATCAAAATCGCTGAAGAGTTGATTGCAAAAAATAAAAAATCAGAAGCCATTGCATATTTGAAAAATGATGTAGAGCAAAACGGTGAGGCGATAAACGCATCAATTCAAGAGCTTATCGACCTTAATAAAGAGCAAGCCAATAACAGTAGCCAAGTAGCTGAGAGCATTTTTGCCCAAATTGTTATCAAAATGATTTTTATTATTTTGGTTGGTGTTTTTGTGTTGGCATTATTGGGACTTTTGATTATACGCTCTATTACAAAGCCTGTTGCTAGAATGATCGTAGCCGCTAACCAATTGGCAGAGGGCATAACCAGCATTAACCTTGCTACTGAAAACAACGATGAAATCGGTCAATTAGAAAAGGCTATTTCACGAGTATCTGAAAGTATCGCTACTGTGGTTAACGATACAGAAACTATTTTAACGGCTTCTAGACAAGGTGACTTCTTACAACATGCCGATGCAACCAAGCATAAAGGTGTCTTTGCAAAAGTTATTCAAGATATTAACAGAACCAACGATACAATCAGCAATCATTTGGACAATATTGATGTAAGCATTGCATTTTTTAGTATTAATAAAAAAATAGTATATAAAAACAAAGCTATGATTGATTTTGTTAGAATGTTTCACTTAAATTCAGATGATGAGAATATTTTAGCAAGAATTATGTCATTGAATAAATCTGTAGATTTGAGCGCTGGTGCAGAGTTAGTTTTCAAGTCTAAAACTGCAACTACATTTGAAAACACAATTACTATGCTTGATCCTGCCACCAATCAGAATCGGGCATACAATCTTGCATTATATAGGAATGATGGACAGGATGCAGACTTAGATCACAAATGTGTGATGGTAACGATCTCAGATGCGACAGTACCTGTATAGGCAATAATTTTTAACATTTTATAAAGGAGTGATTTTAATGGCTGAAAAAGCTATGGACGTTTTAGTTGTTGATGATGTGCAAGATAACCTACAAGTTCTTAATCAAATATTGAAGCTTAGAGGATACAAAGTACGGCTTGTTACCAGTGGCAGAGCCGCATTAGATATCATAGCAAAAGCCATTCCTGATATAATCCTTCTTGATATCAATATGCCTGAACTGGATGGGTATGAAACATGTAGAATACTAAAAGAAGATGAACGCTTCCAAGAGATTCCTGTCATTTTTATAAGTGCACTTACAGAAACATTTGATAAGGTGAAAGCATTTAAAACTGGAGGTGTGGATTACATAACAAAACCATTTCATACGGAAGAGGTCCTCGCTAGAATTGAAACCCATTTAAAAATTTCATCCTTGCAATATCAATTAAAAAGACGTGTTTTGGAACTTGAAGTTCTAGCGGATAAGCAAGTTAAAAATATACTGGAACAGCAAAATACAACAATTTTTAATCTGGCTCAATTTGCGCAAATGCTAGATAGTGATAGTGAGAAACAGCTTGATAGAATGAGCGCGTATTGCCAAACTTTAACGTTGCATTTAAAGGCCAAATCCCCCTATGCAAGTGAAATCAACAGTTCATTTATGGAAGATCTCGCTTTTGCAAGTCGTTTGTACGATGTGGGAAAACTTTCCCTTCCCAGTTCTATTCTTCTGAAATCAAAGACAGAAAGATTGTCACGGGATGAAGAAGAGATCATCAAAACACACACCGTTTTGGCCGCTAAAACATTACAAGCAATTAAAAAAGACAGCATCAATGAAGTTGCCATGAAAATGCTTACGGAGGTTACATCGAGCCATCACGAAAAATGGGATGGTACAGGGTACCCCAATGGCTTAAAATCAGCCAATATACCACTTTCTGCAAGAATTGTGACCATTGCAGATGTCTATGACGCTTTTATGGCTAAAAAATGTCATGTGGTGCTCACCCATGATCAGGTTGTCCAGGTTATTCGTGCTGCCGCTTTTACGTACTTTGATCCAGTTATTGTGGATAACTTTATTC
>JAVBKP010000128.1:0-32483 GCA_031553975.1 Anaerovoracaceae bacterium
GCTCCTCATCTTGACATGCCCCAAAAGGTGTGTATACTAAAAGACAAGGGTCGGAAGCTGTCTAATGGCCTCCGACCCATCGTTATTTCTTAATATTCTACATCAGATTTTAGCGTTTACACAAAACTCGGGATTGACCCTCAAAAATATTAAAAAGAAAACTCGCATCTCTGGAAAACAAAAAAATTGCATTCATGAATCCCCCCCATACTGTTGCCGCTACGAGCAGTAGCAAAAGTGAAATAGTTAAAGAAATAATCAACCTTGTTTCAAGCTCACTTTTTAAAAAAATAATAATCACTGAAAACACCGTTAGCATCCACATATTCTGTATAATCGTTCCCAGTGCTCTTCCATATACTAATGCAATTCTACTAGCAGGTGATACAAACACTATTTCTAATGTTCCTTCTTGCCGTTCATAGCTCATCATCCATGCACTTTGCACCATTGTCCAAAATGAATAATATCCTAAAAGACCCGTAACTAAGAAAATCATTAATGAATTGAAACTGGTAATGCCATATTCTGCTATTTGCGATATGTCAAATGGTTTATATGCATAATATGTAGCAAAAAAAGTCAGAATAGGCCAAAGAAAGAGGGAAAAGTACATTGCTGGTGAGTGCATCGTTGTCTTGTGTATCTTTGCCATTTCGCCCAAAACAACATATAAGAAGTTACTCATTTACTCTGCCTCCACTTGTATTTTCTCATTTTGCCCACTTAAAATGCTTAGTAAAGCATCCTCAAGTCTTGAATCGCCTTGATTTGTCCTAAGCTTCTTGATCTGTTCTACATTTCCTTCACAGATAATGCTAGTTTAACTGATATGCAAATTTTTTAATGATTGGCATAAAGCTATTAATTATCTGTAGTAGTGATTCCTCATCTCGGTTTAAACATACTTTTTCTAAAATGCATTTTAATCCTTTCTTGTCCATAAGTATCACCTCCTACTTAAAGTTAAAAACGTATTTATATATAAAAATGTAAACCTAAATATAAAAATTTTCTAACTTATCTGTATAACAATAATCTTCTCACTCATTATGCTACTTATTGATAATTTGGATTATCGTGCGTGCCAGATAACTTCATCGGCAAGCAATGCAAAGTTATATACTTTGCGCCTTTTTGAACATTCCCCTCACGGACAATTTTCAAAAAAGCTTGCAAGGGATGACCCTTGACCCAATACAAAAGCCGCAGGGCTTGCTTTTGTTTAAGCGCCTGCGGCTCTGCTGCGACAACCTTGCTAACGCTCGATTGCCTCTTTCTTTTTTTGTGGCTCGTTGTTTAAGATTTGATCTATATTTGCTTTTGCCATTGATAAGTTTTTCATCTCTTCTCTTTTAGCTTTGTACTCCTGATAAAGTTTGTTTTTCTCAACAGATAGCTTTGCATATTCAGTTTGTAATGGTTTTATTGTTGGAAGTTTTTCTAAATTCATTTCATCAAAGAATTTTTTTGAGGCTTTGTGTAATATGACCTCACCTTCGTGTTCTGTGTAGAATTTTTTGCTATATCCAGACTTGCGATACTGTACATAAATGTCTTTTGTGCGACTATAATTTGATATGTGCTTTTGTAATTCGTTGATTTCTTTCATCCTAATGTCTTTTTCTTTTATATGACCGTTCAGTCTGTTAAAATCTGTTTTTGATTGCTCTACCAGAATTTCTAGCTTATGTATGCTATCTGATTTACATTATTTGCAGTAATTCCAGTTAATCTTGATAATTCTTTAATCTCAGTCATGTCTAAATAGATCGTGTATCCATCAATTGCCATTTTCCGCAGAAATGCGCTTTGATTTCTGATCCCCGACAGCTCCATTCGCTGATGTATCAGTTCTTTCTCTTTTTCATTCACCTTAAAATATAGCCCGGTCGTTCTTTTTTCTATCATCCATACCCCCTATGAAATTTCTCTTTTACCAGTGTTCTCTTTGAGCCAGTCTAAAAACGCATCTCTTGGCACAATTTTCCTCGTTCCTACAAGTAGTGTTGGAAATCCATCGCTTCGCAGTAGGTTATATGCCATCGCTCTGCTGATCCCTAGATACTTTTGAATATCCTCCACATTTAACGTGATAGGAAGTTCTTCCATTGATTTGTATGTTGCCTTCATTCAACCCCTCCTTTGAATCTATTTGTTTTCAAAAATATTATAGTATACAATTGAATATATGTCAACTTATATATTCAAAATATTTTACGCTTGCATTTGTATTCATCCAGTGATATACTGTTCATGATAAACGAATGGAAAGAAGGGAGATTTACTATGGCGAGCAATATCATAGGCGAGAGAATGAAGCGTTTACGAGAGGAGGTATTTTTGACGCAATCAGAGCTTGCAACCGAAGTTGGACTAACTAGGCTTTCAATCAGCAATTATGAGCTAGGGAAACGAACGCCCGACCTTGCAACTATCGAGAAACTTTCTGCTTTCTTTAAGTGTGACACAAATTTTTTGATAGGCAAATCCGACTATAAGAACAATGATACCGCAGTTGAGTTTGTTTCCTCTGTAGAACATTTGAATGAAGCTCTTAAAAAATTTGACAGCACGCAAATTCAAAATCTACTTGATTCTCTTGAAATCTATCTTGGCGTCAGCGTTCATATGTCTGATAGCGAGACTGCGCAAGGTGGCATTGATCTACTGTCTGGATTTGTCCGTGATTTGACTGCTATGATGATTGGAATGCAGATGTTAAATTCCGATAACGCTCGTCAAACCATGAGTAGACAAGAAAAGTCTGATACTCTTGTTAGTTTACAGTTTCAAAAGGACCAGCTGAAAAGAAAAATCGATGCTAGCTTAGACGAAATGCTAAGTAAAGCACAGTCGCTGGCTGGTGCGGATATAATTGACTTTCATCAAACGTTTATCAACATGTCAAAGCACAAAGAAAATATAGAGGAATAGAAAGGGTGATTTATATTTGACAAATAAAAGAGGGCAAAATGAAGGAAGTATTTCAAAGCGCCCAGATGGGACTTGGTGGTCTAGGGTCACTGTAGGCTTTGATGCTGACGGTAAACAGAAACGCAAGGCATTTTATGGCAAGACAAGGCAGGAAGTCAAAGACAAAATGGCCTATGCTCTCAATGACTTGCAAAAGGGTACTTACATCGAACCGTCAAAGATGACGATGGAAAAGTGGATTGACATTTGGTTGTATGAATACAAGAAAAATGAAGTCAAAAAAACAACTTTTGCAAATTATGTAGCACGTATCAAAAACCATATTAAGCCAACCCTCGGTCGATACAGGCTGAGTGATTTGCGACCAGATATTATTCAAAAGGCTGTCAATGCTTTAAATGACAAAGGGCTTGCGCCCGAAACTGTACGCGGAACGTATAACGTTATTCACGATTGCTTAAAACAGGCTGTTAGGAATGGTTTAATTTCAAGAAACGTTGCTTCAGACATCATCCTGCCAAAAGTCATTGCAAGCGAAGCTAAATGCCTAACTGTCGAAGAACAAAAACGCTTTATCGAAGTGGCAAAAAAAGAATATCTCGGTGAATTGTTTATTTTCGATTTAGGGACTGGGCTACGGCTAGGCGAGCTACTTGGGTTAAAGTGGGAAGATGTAGACTTTAATCAGCAAATTATCCGTATCAAACGGACATTGAATGTGGTTAAGGACTTTGATAATGCTGAATCCAAGTGGCATAAAGAGTTTGGAACACCTAAGACAAGATCTAGCATCCGCAGTATTCCTCTCATGCCTGATTTAGTAAAAATGCTGAAAAGCGTTCATACAAAACAACTTGAAACTAGACTTGCCACAGGTCCTGCCTATGAAAACAACGATCTTGTATTCTGTACCGCACTTGGCAGACCCCTTGACCCACGAAATATGGGGCGGAGTTTTAAGACCATCGCTGAAAAAGCTGGTATTAAAAATGCTTCTATCCATTGGTTAAGACACACATTCGCTACAAGAGGATTAGAAAACGGCATTGAGCTTCGTGTCATACAAGAGTTGCTCGGACATGCCAATATCAGTATCACAGCAAGTATCTACACCCATGTGCTGCCTGATAAAAAGCGAGATTCTATTATGAAACTAACAGGCACAATCAGTATATAGCACAACATGCTGTCCATACGATTTGCAAGACACACGCCTAGTAATGACAGAATCGCTACAAATCATGCAGAAAGCGGTTCTATTACATATCAAATTTTCTATCACGTTCTATCTAATCATACCGCTTATACACAGGTATATTAAATTTTTTTATCCTCGGGTAGGTATAAGGTAGGTATATTTCACTAAAAAAGGCCCTTGCCATATTTGACAAAAGCCCATCATTTCAACCTTTTCAAGTCATAAATATCATTTACACATTAAACCGAAACAAAATCACATCTCCGTCTTTGACAACGTATTCTTTGCCTTCTGATCGGACTAGGCCTTTTTCTTTTGCGGCTGTCATACCGCCTGCGGCTATTAGGTCTGTGTAGGCAACGGTCTCTGCACGGATAAATCCTTTTTCAAAGTCTGTATGGATTTTGCCTGCTGCACCTGGACCTTTTGTTCCATTTTTAATGGTCCATGCCCTAATCTCTTGGGGTCCCGCTGTTAGGTATGAAATTAGCCCTAGTAGATGGTAGGATGCTTTTATCAATTTATCTAAACCAGACTCGCTAATTCCAAGGTCCTCGAGGAATGCTGCTTTTTCATCTTCTTCTAACTCAGCAATTTCAGACTCTATCTTTCCGCAAATTACCACTACGTCAGAGCCTTCCTCTTTTGCAAATTTTTTCACTTCTTTGACGTGGTCGTTGTCTTCGCCAGAGACTGCATCATCTTCTGACACGTTCGCCGCATAAATCGTGGGTTTTCCAGATAAAAGATCCAATGAATCAACAAACTTTTGCTCATCTTCTGTCAATTCCATTGTTCTAACAGATTTGCCTTCATCTAAGATGGTCTTTACCCTTTCTAATATTTCTAGTTCACCTTGTAGTGTTTTATCAGCCTTGGCATTTTTTTGTGTCTTTTGTAGACGTCTATCTAATATTTCCATATCGGCAAGAATAAGCTCTAGGTTAATAGTCTCAATGTCCTTTAGTGGACCTACTACACCATCTACGTGGACCACATTCTCATCTTCAAAGCAGCGCACTACATGAACGATGGCATCGACTTCACGAATATGGGATAAAAACTTGTTCCCCAATCCTTCACCCTTTGATGCGCCTTTTACAAGCCCTGCGATATCGTAGAACTCTATGGCTGTAGGAATGATTTTTTTGGAATCATACATGTCTCTCAGTACCTGTAATCTCTCATCTGGCACACTTACCACGCCTACATTGGGCTCAATGGTACAGAATGGGTAGTTGGCCGCCTCTGCCCCTGCTTGGGTAATAGCGTTAAAAAGTGTACTCTTTCCTACGTTAGGAAGTCCTACTATACCTAATTTCATTCTTATTCCTCACTTGCATTGTCCGTTCGGTCAGCAAGCTTTCCTTTCTTGTTTCTGATAATATAAAATGCAATTCCTATAAAAAAGGCCGCCACGCTGACAATCTGAGCCATTCTCAGCTCTCCTATCATGAGACTATCGGTGCGTAGCCCTTCTACGAAAAATCTTTCTAGTGAGTAGAGGATTACGTATAAAAAGAATACTTGTCCCTCAAATTTTCTATTCTTATCCACTTTGCTTAAAAATAGAAATAAACCAAATGTCCAAATCGATTCATATAAAAAAGTAGGATGAACCAGTTGTCCATCAACATTTAATGCCCATGGCAAATCTGTAGGACTACCGTAGGCTTCTCCATTGAAAAAATTACCCCACCTTCCAATGGACTGCGCCAATGCAATGGCAGGCACAGCCAAATCCAAAGCATTAAGTGGGCGTATTTTCCATTTTTTGCAGCATATAACAGTAGCAGTCATGCCTAAAATCAATCCGCCATGTATGGCTAGCCCACCATTTCTCGTATTGATCATGGCCATAACATCACCATTGTAGTAATCCCAATTGAGCAAGACATAGTATATCCTAGCCCCAATAATAGCACTTGGTAGCGTCACCAACGCAAAGTCAATCACCCTATCTGGATTAATATCATGGGATTCAGCCCTTCTCCAAATAATATAGGCTGCGAGGATCATCCCTAGAGAAATCAACACACCATACCACATAACAGGAAATCCTGCTATATTAAACGCCACTGCCCCTGGACTTTTCATACATTCTCCTTAACTATTTTTCAGACCTGCACGAAGCATTTCATCAAGTGACATTTTTTTGCTTTCTTGTGGAGCTCTGTCCATACTGTCATCAATTGTAATCGCAGATTTTTTTGGTCTTGACAATGCAATCTCTTCTTCTGTCTTTTCTACTGCTTTTCCTGTCAATATAACAGTCTCCATCTTTTGCACAGATCTAATCATTATTCTCTGGGTATCTTCTACTTTTCCATCTAATTTTGTTATCATAGGCACTACATTTGCTATTGCCATCTGGATCTTGCTGATGGTCTGTTCTAATCGTGCTGAATCCACATCAGATGAACCACTAGCTGCTGGACTAGCAGCCGATGATGCCCCCATTTGACTTTTAAGCACTGCTGCCTGCAACTGCATCATTTTAGATTGTGTTTCCTCTATTGTCTCTAACCGTTTTGAAAGTTGTTTAAATTCTGTCACCAGTTGCAGCAATAGCTGCTCAGTTGTCACTTGGCTCATTTTATTTTCTCCTCATTCTTATATTCCTAAAATCAGTGACGCCATAGCAAAATATGAGATCACTGACACCATGTCAGTTAGTGATGAAATCATTGGGCTCGCCATTAGAGCAGGGTCGATTCCTACCTTCTTAGCAAGCATTGGAAGCATGCTACCGATTGTTTTTGCAGCTACAACGATAAACAGCATTGATCCGCATACTGTTAGTGCTATATACGGGCCTTCTCCGTCTAGCCAACAAACTCTAGCAAAATTCACACTACTCAAAATCACGCCTGTAATCAAACTAATTCTAAGCTCTTTCCACAGCACCTTTAAGGCATCAGAAAGTTCAATATCCCCTACAGACATTCCCCTGATAATTAAGGTGGCAGATTGGGACCCAGAGTTACCCCCCGTACCCATGAGCATCGGCATATATGTAACCAATGCTATGACTTTAGAAAGCACATCTTCAAAGCCGGCTATAATGGAGCCTGTTATCATATAGGAGCACATCAGAAAGAATAGCCATGGTAGCCTTTGCCATACATGCTTGAATACGCCCATATCAAGATATTCTTCTTGCGTTACGGACATACCTGCCATCTTTTGAAAGTCTTCATTTGTTTCTTCATCTATTACATCTAATATATCATCAACAGTAATTATGCCGACCAATCGATCTTCATAATCCACTACAGGCATTGCTAGATACCCATATTTTTTGAATATACTGGCTACTTCCTCTTGATCCTCAAGGGCATTGACGGATATAATGTCTGTATGCATTAGCCCTTCTATCTTAAGTTCATCGTCACTTGTCACGAGTTTTCTCAGTGATACAATACCTTCTAGCTTTCGCCTTCCATCTATCACATAGCAAGTGTATATAGTCTCTTGGTCCATCCCGTGTTTTTTAATATGGTTTAATGTTTCCTTTACAGTCATTTCCTTTTTTACTGCTATATAGTCTATTGTCATTAGACTTCCTGCACAGCTCTCAGGATAACTCAAGAATTTATTGATTAGCTTTCTTCTATCTTTGGGTACTTTGTTGAGTATTTTGTCCACTAGATTGGCTGGAAGTTCTTCTAATACGTCAATCATATCGTCAAAACTAAGTTCTTCCATTATGAATTGTGTTTCTTTATCCGTGATTTCGTTGATTATGGCCAACTGATGATCAGGATGTAAATAGGAGAATACCTCTGCCGAAATATTCTTTGGCAGCATTCTAAAAACAATCACTGCTTTTTCGATACCTAGCAACTCTTCTATATCGTCTATGATTTCGGCAATGTCTACCTCTTTGAACTCTAGGATTTCTGTACGGGCTAAAATATACTTCTTATCGGACAAAAGTGTTATAATATCGAGAATTTTTCCTTTTTCTCTCTCTTTTTCTTTTTCTTTTTCCATCGTAACCTCCTTGAAGTCACGACAACGAAACACAAATTATATGTATAATTCCGTGATTATGCCATGACTCTTTGTTTTATTTAGTTCATAGTACCTACTACTCGGACCTGCGTCCATGACACTCACTTCCTTTCTATATGCCTCTTTGAGCCTCTAATTCTATCACAATACAATTTTTTTTGCAAGGTATAAATTGTTTGTCTTATCATGCTTTCGGGCTTGACTATAGGTGTTAAATATGATAGATTTTTGCTGTACAAAGTTTTAAACATCGCAACAACAATTTATTAAGGAGTGTATGTAGAATGTCTAACAAACTTATCGAGCAATACCTTGATATTGCCAAAAAGAGAGACCCTAATGAAGTTCAATTTCACCAAACATTAGAAGAGGTTCTTGAGTCAATTGCTCCAGTTCTTGAAAAGTATCCAAAATACGTTGAAGCTGGAATTGTTGAAAGAATCATGGAACCTGAAAGGGTTGTCTCTTTCAGAGTACCTTGGGTAGATGATGCTGGAAAAGTTCAAGTTAACAGAGGATATCGCGTACAATTTAACAGCGCTATCGGTCCTTATAAAGGTGGAACTCGTTTCCAAGGCAATGTAAACCTTGACACTATTAAATTTTTGGGGTTTGAGCAAATATTTAAAAATGCCCTTACACCACTCCCAATCGGCGGTGGTAAAGGAGGCGCAGACTTTAATCCAAACGGAAAAACCGATGGAGAAGTTATGAGATTTTGCCAAAGCTATATGACTGAGCTTTTTAGACATATCGGACCTGATACCGACTCCCCTGCTGGTGATATGGGTGTTGCTGGTAGAGAACTTGGCTACCTATTTGGTCAGTATAAAAGAATCACTGATACATATAACTGTTCTATCACTGGAAAAGCTGTAGGTTGGGGTGGATCACTAGCTAGAACAGAAGCCACTGGATATGGTATTGTATACTTCACAGATGCTATGCTAAAAGCAAATGGCGCTGACCTAAAAGGCATGACTATCGCTGGTTCTGGTTTTGGTAATGTAACTTGGGGTATGGTTTCTAAGGCAACTGAGCTCGGTGCTAAAGTTATCACAGTATCTGGACCTGATGGATATATTCTTGACGAAGATGGTGTTAGCGGAGAGAAAATTGGCTACCTATTAGAATTAAGAAACAGTGGTAAAAATATTGTTGCTCCTTATGCAGATAAATTCCCTGGCTCTAAATTCTTCCCAGGTGAAAAGCCATGGGGTGTTAAAGCTGACATCGTTATTCCATGTGCTACACAAAATGAAATTCACATTGAAGATGCTAAGAAGATCGTTGCTAACGGTGTTAAATTCGTTTGTGAAGGTGCTAACATGCCTACTACCAACGAGGCACTTAAATTCTTACAAGATAGTAAAATTATCGTAGGACCTGCTAAAGCTGCTAATGCTGCTGGTGTAGCTACTTCTGCTCTAGAAATGTCACAAAACAGTATGAGATACTACTGGACATTTGAGGAAGTTGATACCAAGATTAAGCAAATTATGGCTGATATCTTTAGGTCATGCGAAAGCGCTGCAAAAGAATTCGGTATGGAAGGCAACTATGTTGCTGGTGCTAATATCGCTGGATTCTTAAAAGTAGCAAAAGCAATGTACGACCAAGGTGTGGTATAAACAACTACATAATAATATATCCAAAAGTGCTGACCTACTGCGGTCGGCACTTTTTTTATTTTTGTGCTTGCACTTCTATTACAGTTATGTTACAATCGGTTTAAGTAAACAAACTTTACTAACCAACCTAAATTCTTTCCCAGTGCAACTGAGTCAGGAGAATGGCATTATGGCAGCAAACCAATCTACAACTAGGATTCATAACAAACGTGAGATCATTGACGCTCTCATTTCTTGTGGCGAAATGTCACGTGCTAGTTTGTCAAAAATGCTTGCCCTTTCAAAACCGGCTACAGCAGAGCATGTTGAGTATCTTATTGAGTTGGATTTGGTGCATGAGACTGGTGAAGGTTTCTCTACCAATGTTGGCGGTCGTAAGCCACGTTTACTTCGTTTAAATACCAACTACCGTGTTTTCGCGGCTATCGATATTAGTTTAACCCACCCTGTTCTTGCCATTGGCAACCTAACAGGTGAAATGCTATCTAAAAAACGTCTTCAGAATCTATATGAGCAATCATCCAATGAGAAAAAAGATACAATTTGCCAAACCATACATTTGATGATGAAGGAATTATCCATCCCCCTAGACAAACTAGGTACAATTATTATTTCTTCTCCCGGAATTTTTCAAGATAATAACAGGCTTTTGTTGGCTAACCCTCAGTTTAGAGGTTGGACAGATATTGGACTTGATGGCATTCTTTCAAGTCATTTTAGTGTACCTGTCGTTATTAAAAATGACGTAAATGCTGCTGCACTAGGCGAATACTCTTTGGGTTGTGGCAAAGGAAGTTCTAATATGCTATTTGCTAGCTGTGGTATTGGATTTGGTTCTGGCATAATCATAGATGGTGCCCTGCATGAAGGCAAAAACTTTGCTGCTGGTGAAATTGGTTATTTTACCAACCACGAACGCTATAGCAAAGATGATTTCATCGAAAGCACAGTGAACCTTGAGGCACTCTTTAGAAAAATTCATGCAGATTTAAAGGCCGATAAAGTAACTGGTATGCTTCATGAATTATATAAAAAAAATGGCGTCCTAAAATTTGATGACGTTGTTAGCGCCTGCGAGAATTTTGATCCCTATACATTAAAAATAGTTAAGAAAATTGGCGAAGAAATAGGTTTTGTACTAGCCAATATTGCTACATTATTAGATATAGAAAGACTTGTCATCGGTGGCGAATATAAGGCTCTTTTCCATTCCCTAAAAAAGCCCATTGAGGCGATTATAAATAAATGTGTCCCTGTCCCTCCACTGGTGCTTTCCAGTGAGCTGGGCGAAAACGCTGGTCTTTATGGTGGATTTATATTTGCCAGAAATAGACTTTTTGATAACCTAGAGCTATAAGTTTTAGCATATATATTATTATAATGAAAAAAGGAGGATACGCTTATGACAAAAATTATGTTGCTTTGCAGCGCTGGCATGTCTACAAGTATGTTGGTTCAACGTATGGAGACTGCTGCTACAGAAGCTTCCATCGAGGCGCAAATATGGGCATGCGGTGAAGGCGAAGCTAGAACTAGGATTGATGAATGCGATGTTATTCTGTTAGGACCTCAAGTTCGCTTTTTAAAAGGCGAGTTTGAAAAACTAATAGCTGGCAAATCAATCAAACTTGATGTTATTAACTCTACAGATTATGGCACAATGAATGGCAAAGCCGTTCTAGACCATGCGTTTAAGCTAATTAGCGAATAATGCGCATACTATTAGTTTAGCCCTTATTTTAAATTTATAAAATAAAGTAGAAAGGAAGATTATTATGAGTAATCAACAAAACAAAGGTTTAATGGCTTGGATGGAAAACAATTTCGTCCCAATAGCCGGAAAAATCGGTGCACAGCGCCATTTAGTTGCAATCCGTGATGGATTTGTACAAATCATGCCATTATTATTAGCATTATCATTTGCAGTGCTTATCAACGGACTCCCTATCCCTGGATGGGCTGATTGGAGAAATGCCAACATTCCTTGGCTTAGCACAATTAACGGAAACGTATGGTTTGGTGTATTCGGCTTCCTAGCAGTATTTTTAGTATTTGCTATCTCTGCCAATTTAGCTAAGTCACGTGGTGTGGATGGTATCCAAGCAGGTCTAGTATCTGCTGCCGCTTTCTTCATCATGCTTCCACAAGCAGTTATGGTGACACCAGAAGGTGGAGAGCCATTCAGCGCTTGGGGTCTTATTTCTTATACAAAACTAGGTACACAAGGTATGTTAATTGCCCTAATTGGTGCCCTAGTGTTCACAGAACTTTTCTGCTGGCTACAAAGCAAGAAAAGCTTGATTATTAAAATGCCTGATGGGGTTCCACCTGCCGTAGCAAGATCATTTGCAGCAGTATTCCCTGGTATTATCGTTTGTTTCGTAGCTGCTATTGTCGGAATGTTATTCGGACTGGCTGGAACAGATATCTTCACTTGGGTATTTGACACTATCACAAAACCTATGTCACATATCTCTAACACATTGCCATCACTACTTGCACTTATGTTCTTCAACCACTTTATTTGGTTCTTCGGACTACATGGTGCCAACCTACTTGGTGGTCTTATCGAGCCAGTTCTTTTGCAAAACCTTGCAAACAACGTAGATGCACTAGCAGCTGGTAAAGCAATGGAGTTCATCGTAACAAAACCTTTCATCGATACATTTGTATACATGGGCGGTTCAGGAACTACAGTTGGTCTTCTAATTGCTGTACTTATTGGTTCTAAGTTAAAGCAACAACGTGATGTAGCTAAACTTTCTATCGGACCTGCTTTCTTTAACATCAACGAACCTACTATATTTGGACTTCCAATCGTTCTAAACGTAGTATATGTAATACCATTCATCGTTGGTCCAATGATTCTTGCTACAATAGCATATCTTGCTACAGCAGTTGGTATCGTGCCAATGACTTCTGTGCTAGTTCCTTGGACTATGCCACCAGTACTTGGTGCATTCCTAGCCACTGGCGGAAGCGTAATGGGAGGTTTGGTTGCTCTTATCAACTTGGCTATCTCTATTGTAATCTACTTACCATTTGTGTATATCGCAAATAGCGTAGAAAAGAAAAAAGAAGCTGCACTAGGCAAATAATTAAGATGTATAACTTTAAGGCGGACTCTCATGGAGTCCGCCTATTCATAAAATGAGGAGGAATATACCATGGATCCAAAATTAGAACTTGTGATTATGAATCTTGTCGTAGACTCTGGAAGTGCTCGTAGCTACGCGATGGAAGCAATTTTCCACGCTAAAGATGGTGATTTTGAAGAAGCTGAAAAGTCTATGGCGGAATGTGAAAAAGAGCTTTTAAAAGCGCATCATTCTCAAACTGAGTTAATTCAACAAGAGGCAAGAGGTGAAAAAATTCCATTGAGCCTTATCATGGTTCATGCACAAGACCATTTAATGACAACTACTGTAGTGAAAGACTTAGCTAAGGAGATTATTGATCTTCATAGAAAGGTGGGGAAATAGTATGAAACTAATTATGAATGCTGATGATTTTGGCCTTTGCCGCGGTGTTAACTTTGGAATCGTTGATGCCCATAATCTTGGTATTGTTAGTTCTACTACACTCATGGCAGGCGGTGCAGCATTTGACCATGCGGTCACTTTAGCGAAAGACAATCCTACCCTTGGCATAGGTGTGCACCTTACCTTAACTTATGGAAGACCTATTTTATCAGGCCACAAGACCCTAGTTGATGACAACGGCAATTTTAACAAACTTTCTTATGTAGAGTCCAATCAAGATAAAATAGACCCTGCTGAGGTAGAAAAAGAATATACTGCCCAAATTGAAAAAGTATTGGCAGCTGGCATTATGCCAACTCATTTAGATAGTCACCATCACACCCACATGTTAGATTGCAATTTGCCTGTTTTCTTCAAGGTAGCAGAAAAGTACAATCTTCCTGTAAGGCTAAGACAGCCTTCTCAAAAACCTGATGGTATAACTCTAAAATGTCCGGATTGCTTCGAGGAGCAGTTTTTTGGTGAGACTGCCACATTAGAGTTCTTAAAGGAATCTTTAACAAAACACGCTGGTATCGTAGAAGTTATGTGTCACCCTGCACATGTTGATCATGCGCTTTACACAGGAAGTTCTTATAATATCCCACGTATTCATGAATTGAAAGTAATCACATCAGATGAAATAAAAGCGTTTTTATCTGAAAATAATATAGAACTTGCTAATTTTACCATTCTTTAAAGGAGGTCCGTCATGAAAGTTGTTACTATTGGAGGTGGCTCTAGCTATACGCCCGAACTGGCGGAAGGCTTTATCAAAAGAGCTGCTACGCTACCGCTCAAAGAATACTGGCTGGTAGATATCCCCGAGGGAAAAGAGAAACAAGAAATCAACGCTGCTCTCATTAGGCGTATGGCTAAAAAAGCTGGATTAAATTTTGAGGTGCATACCTCTTATGATCGCAGAGAAGCTTTGTCTGGCGCTGCTTTTGTCACTACACAATTGCGCGTAGGGGGGCTAGAAGCCCGTGAAAAGGATGAGATGATTCCCCTTTCCCATGGAATGATTGGTCAAGAAACCAATGGTGCTGGTGGTATGTTTAAAGCACTTCGTACCATACCGGTCATGATGGAGATTGCAAAAGATGTCCATGAGCTTTGCCCCGATGCTTGGATTATTAACTTTACCAATCCAAGTGGCATGGTTACAGAAGCTTTGTTGAAATATAGCGTCCATAAAAAGGTAATTGGGCTTTGCAATGTTCCTATCCACATGGAACGTTCTATATGCCAAATTCTCGATGTAGCCCCCGAGCGGATTCGTGTTGAGTTTGCAGGGCTAAATCACTTGGTGCACGGTCTAAAAATACTTTTAGATGGCATCGATGTAACTGAGGACACTCTCAAAAAAGTCTATGACCCAAATAGAAAGACTGTATTTACTGTAAAAAACGTGATACCTGTTGATTATGATTATGAATTTGTCACCAGCTTAGGTGCATTGCTTTGTCCGTATCACAATTATTATTTTAAAAGTAGTACAATGCTAAAAAAAGAACTAGAAGAATATGAACACGGTGTGTCTAGGGCTATGACTGTGCAAAAAATAGAAAAAGAATTATTTGAAATATACGCAGACGAAAATCTAGATATAAAGCCTAAGCAATTAGAAGAGCGTGGTGGTGCGTTTTACTCTGAGGCTGCTTGCCGATTAATCGAATCCATTTACACGGATAAGAAAGACATTCAACCTGTGGATACCTTTAACAACGGAGCTATTACCGGCATCGCTCATGATAGTGTTGTGGAGATAAGCTGTATCATCACTAAAAACGGCCCTCTTCCAATCAATGTTGGCAATTTGCCACTCCCAGTCAATGGTCTTGTGCATCAGCTTAAATCATTTGAGACTTTAGTCATCAATGCTGCCATAGAAAAGGATTTGAGTAAGGCGTTTCTCGCTCTTTGCATCAATCCACTTACTGATGATGATTCTACCGCTAGAATTGTCTTTGATGAGCTAGTAGATGCCCACAAAAAATATCTAACGGCCTATTTTAAATAGCAACTCACACTAGACTTTAGACTGAAAGGTGGGATAAATTTGTTTTATCTAGGAATTGATGGTGGCGGCACCAAGAGCAGATTAATGGCTGCAGATGATGACGGGAATTTGTATGGGCCCTATATTGGTGGTTCTACCAACCTTAATTCAAATTCTATGGAAACGATCACAAAAAATATACAGCAATTAATCGATGAATTTTTGAAAGATCAAAACCTAGGGGCTGAGAGCATCACTTCGTTTTGTTTAGGCAGCGCAGGCGTTGATCGTATGCAGGATGTAAAAACCTATACTGACATTTTGCGTAATGTACCTCTTCTCTGTCCTGTCCAAGTGGTCAATGATGTTGAAATAGCCCTAGAAAGCGAAACCCAAGGAAATCCTGGCGTGGTTATCATCTCAGGCACCGGTTCTGTGGCGGTAGGTAAAAATGGCGATAATGAAGTCGCTCGTGCTGGAGGCTGGGGACACTTGTTAGGGGATGAGGGCAGCGCGTATTGGATTGCAACACAAGGCATTAAAAAGGCATTGCACGCCTTTGATGGTCGTGGTCCAAAGACAATGTTGGTGGACCGGTTTTGTGTTGAGTTAGCCCTTGAAAACGTTACCGATATACTAGATTTGGTATATACTCCTAATTTTAACAAATCAGATTTAGCTGCTTTGGCTCTTCATGTGCATTATGCGGCAGAGTTAAACGATGCTGTTTCCCTGCAAATATTGGACGAGGCGGCTGAAGGTCTTTATTTACACGCAAAGGCAATATTTGCCCAATTAAATCTTCCAAAGGACAGTGCCATCATTCTCAGTGGCGGCACCATAGAGGGGTCTAAGCTACTAAATGCCAAACTTATTGACAAGCTGGCACCCCTTAGCTCAAAAGTTAAAGTAAGGAGCCAGGAGCCATGTTTTGGTGCTATATCCCTCGCTCGCAAGTTAGTTTAATAATAAGGAGACAATAAAATGATTGAAAAGAAATTTACAGTTCGTAATAAATCTGGACTTCATGTTAGACCCGCCGGTGTTCTTGCTAGTGCTATGGGCAAATACAACTGTGATGCAAAAGTTGTATACAATGGTGGCACCTACAATGCCAAAAGCGTAATCAATGTTTTGGCTGCTGCCATAAAAAAAGATGCCGAAATCACCCTAATCATAGATGGTGCAGATGAAGTGAACGCTATGAATGAAGCAACTAAACTTATAGAATCTGGCCTGGGTGAAGGCTTAGAATAGTCAAAGGGGGCATATGAAATGCTAAAAGGATCTCCTGCATCTGACGGAATCGGCATTGGCCATGCCGTATTGGTTGACCAAGAAGAAATTGTAGCTATAAAACGCGAGATTTTAAACAAAGAAGCCGAAAAACAACGATTTTCTGAGGCCATGGATACGTTTTGCGCCAGCACGCTAGCCCATGCAGAAAAAGTCAAAGTCAAAATTGGTGAAGAGGAAGCGAATATTCTTGTTGCACACACTGTTTTGGCCCAAGACCCAGAACTACTAAAAGAAATCAACGCTACCATCGAGAGAGAAAGTGTTTGTGCTGAGTATGCCTTTGCCGCTGCTTGTGACCAATATATTACCCTATTCTCCTCTTTAGAAGATGAGTTAATAAGAGCAAGGGCCGCTGATTTTCGCGATATCAAACACAGGTTACTCTGCATACTTCTAGATATTACACCTGTAAATCTAGAGAAAGTTGCCGCTGGCAGTATACTCATAGCCGAGGATATTTCTCCTAGCCAAGCTACTATGCTAAATCCACATAAAGTCGCTGGTATTGTTACGAAAATAGGCACTAAATTTTCTCATATTGCTATTATAGCTCGTGCTATGCAAATCCCAGCCGTAGTAGCCGTTGATGACCTTCTTTCCATTGTGAAAGATAATGATACTCTCATACTAGATGGACATGCTGGTGATGTATATATAAATCCAACACCTGTGGAGCTTCGTCATTATGAAAAACTGCAAAAGAAAGAGCAGTTGCTCAAAGATGAGCTTCAAGCCTTTAAGGATAAAGCCACTCTTACAGCAGATGGGCAGCGTATACTATTGGCTGCTAACTTAGCTGTAACAAACGAGTTGGAACTGATTACTGAAAATAAGGCAGATGGTATTGGCCTGTATAGAACTGAATTTTTGTATATGAATGCCTCTGTCCTACCGACTGAGGAGCAACAGTTCGCCTCCTACAAGGAGGTGGCACAAGCCCTTGGCAGCGAGCCAGTTATCATTCGTACCCTTGATATTGGTGGCGATAAAGATATTCCATACATGGGACTTCAAAAGGAAGAAAACCCTTTTCTTGGGTATAGAGCCATTCGTTTTTGCCTAAATAGGCATGATATTTTTAAGGCACAACTATCTGCCCTACTTAGAGCTAGTGCTTTTGGTAATATCAAAATCATGATTCCAATGATCTCTGGTATTGCTGAAGTTCGTGCCAGCAAAGAGATTTTAGCAGAAGTTAAAAAGGATTTAGATGCCCAAGGGATCTCTTACGATAAGGACATTCAGCTTGGTATTATGGTGGAAACACCTGCCGCCGCTCTTTGTGCCGAGTTCCTAGCAAAGGAAGTGGATTTTTTCAGCATTGGTACCAATGACTTAACCCAATATACCTTGGCTGTGGATCGTGGCAATGAAAACGTTGCCTCCTTATATACGCCTTTCCACCCTGCTGTACTTCGTATGATTAAGAGTACTGTAGATGGTGCGAAAAAGTCGGGTATCCTAGTTGGAATTTGCGGGGAAGCTGGTTCTGACCCTCTAATGGTGCCGCTTTTGATAGGTCTAGGGGTAGAGGAACTTAGCGTAAGCTCTTCTGCTATATTGCCTACTAGAAAGCTATTATCTACCCTTTCTAAGAAGCATTGGGAAGATTTTGCCAGAGAAGCTTTATCTCTTCAAACACCTGGTGAAGTCATTGATTTTGTAAAAAGTAAACTTGAACTTTAGTAATGGAGTGTGAGAAATGAATTATATTGCAGTAAAGAGCTATGAATCTTTAAGCAAGCAAGCCGCGTTGCTTATAGCGGCACAGATATTGAATAAACCGAATTCTGTACTTGGCTTTGCCACTGGCTCATCTCCTATCGGAACATATGAAGAACTTGTGAGCATGTACAAGCAAGGAATTCTGGATTTTAGCAAGGTTACTACTTATAACCTAGATGAATATGTAGGATCTGATGAGAATGACAAAAATGGCTATCGATATTTTATGAATGAGCATCTATTTAGCAAGGTAAATGTGGATATGGATGCTACCCACGTGCCAAATGGAGTGTGTGAAGACCCTACCCATGAAGGCAAGAGATATGAAGATATGATTGTTGGTGCAGGCGGTGTTGATATTCAGTTGTTAGGAATTGGACTCAACGGTCATATCGGGTTCAATGAGCCTGATACACATTTTCCTGATACAACACATCTTGTAGACTTGACAGAGAGTACCATCAAAGCAAATGCTAGGTTTTATGCCAACGAGGCTGAAGTGCCTAGAAAGGCTATTACTATGGGCGTAGGCACTATTATGCGTGCTCGTAAGGTAATACTTCTTGCCACAAAGGGAAAAGAGGAGATTATTCAACGATCAATGTATGGTCCTATCTCACCTGATGTTCCCGCATCGATCTTGCAACTGCATCCTGATGTGACAGTGATAGAAGTTATTTAGTCATTTGTAATCATTGGGGACGGTTCTAATTTGCTGACCGAAAGGTCATAAAATTAGAACCGTCCCCTTTTTTGATAGCGTTGCCCTATATGGCAACTGCTTTTTCTATACTAAAAAGATATAAATATGTTTCAGCTACTTTTATCCCTTTTATTTCTTCTATAGCGGATTTGTATAACTCTAGTTGAGGGCGGTATCTTTGGACGATGTTTTCAACCGCCCCGCCGTCATTCTTATCGACAAAGTCCGTCTTGTAGTCCACCAAAATATACTTGTCCCCTTCTCGAAAATAACAGTCAATGGCACCTTGAATCAATATTGTTTCGTCAGTGCCCTTGAGTTCATCTAGATAGTCTCCTGCTGATTTTTTTAAGTTAAAGGCTTGCTCTTTATAGCACTCATCTGCCTTGGCCATTCGGCGGCCTATTGGACTATCAAGGAAATTCACCACTTTGGTTATGCTGACGCTATCCGCTTCGTCTCGGGTTAACATTTCCAAATCGACCATTTGGTCAATTTGCTTGACAATTTTCTCTTCTTTGGGGACGGTTCTAATTTTGCTACCGCTACAATTAGAACCGTCCCCAATAACTGACCAGGCAGTTAGGTCTAGGTGCTGGATAACTGTGTGCATGGCGGTTCCGCGCTCTGTAGCTGTTAGCCTGCTTTGGGTTGCATTAAGTTCTTCGGGAATGTCGAGGGCTGGAATGTTTTTTAATACTCTGTTTGTGTGTATATCTTTCATGTCTGAGACGGCATACTTGGATGGCAGCTTTGATGCCTGTTTATGCCCATATTCCCATGATAGCCTTCTGTGAATCTTCTCTTTCCATGAATCATTCTCTACTTCAAATCCATTGTTGATACCATGTATAATCTGTTCCTTGTGGGAATTCGCGGCTTCTTTATAGGCTGTCATATGCTCTCTATTATGGATGATTGGCATGATTTGGCTACCTTCCAAACTTGGAATAATCCAATCAAAAAAACAACCTGCATTCACGGCTTCCTTAGGTCCTTTGAGTCGATATTTTTCCATAGACTTCTCAACATCTTTTAATGTGCCTAGTAGCACCAGCTTATCCCTGGCTCTAGTAAGTGCTACATATAGAATACGCATTTCCTCGGCGATTGCTTCTCTTTTTTCCCTCTGCTCGATGACCTCCTGCACAAAAGTCTTGCTATATGCAAAGGTCTCTGGCTCTACATATCGCAACCCTATTCCCATGTCTTTGTGTAGGTTCACTTTGTATGAGTCTTTCATCATATTGAATTTTCTACCTACTCCTCCCACTATCACCAATGGGAATTCAAGTCCCTTACTTTTATGTATTGTCATCATCCTGACCACCTGGTCATTTTCTCCTAGCAATTTTACTTGACCCATGCTGACACCTGTTTTTTTCAGTTGCTCCACATAGGTGATGAATCCAAATAGACCTTTGGTATGTCCACTTTGAAAGTCCACGGCCTTGTCCACTAGCACCCTAAGGTTTGCCTGTCTCTGTAATCCACTTGGCATGGCACCTACATAGTCGTAGTATCCGCTGGTTCTCATGATCTCCCATAAAAGTTCTTCTAGTGGCATCAGCCCTGCTAGCTGTTTCCATGAGGCTATTTTTTCTATCACTTTTTTGCATTTATCATCCCCTTCAGATGCCTTCCGAAAGGCTTCGTGATAGGGTATATTTTTACCTTTTAATCGTATCTCTACCAGCTCTCCTGTGGTGAATCCAAATAGGCCAGAGCGAAGGATACTAAGAAGTGGTATATCTTGTTTTTTGTTATCTATTATTTTTAGCAGGTTGAGAAACGTTCCGATTTCAATGGTATCAAAATATCCATCTGCTAACTCTGCATATATCGGTATCCCTTCTTTGTCAAAAATCTCTTGGTACATAGCCCCAGGTCCTTTGACTGCACGAAAAAGTATAACCATATCCCTGTAAGTCATTGGTCTTTCAATGCCACGCTTGTCATCAAATATTGGCTTGCCTAAATTTTGTTTTATAATACGACTTGCCACCATGGCTTCTAACTCGGTTTTTTTCATCTCCTTGATCTCGTCATCTATATCATCAGCCATGTCATCGTCCATACTCTCATCTACCATGTGGACTTCCGCTGGATATGCAAGTTGCCCCGAATATCCTAATCCGTTGTAAAGCTTGGCATCTTCATCATAATCCATACCACAAGTGTCCTTGGTCATTGTGCACTCAAAAATCATATTGGTAAAGTCTATAACGCCTTGTTTGCTACGGAAGTTCTGGTTCAGGTCGATTTTTATGCTCATTGGCACTTGTCTGTTTCTATATTTTTCATATTTTCCCATAAAAATCTCTGGTTCCGCTAGGCGAAATTTGTATATACTTTGCTTTATATCCCCTACCATGAACAGGTTGTTTTCGCGCTTGATCTTCCCAATTAAAGTTTCTTGGACAACATTACTGTCTTGGTACTCATCTACAAAAATGCATTGGAACTTGTCCCTATACTCTGCGGCAACTTGCTGATCTTCTAGTATTTTTAGTGCAAAATGCTCCGCATCATTAAAGTCAATGAGCCCTTTTTCTCTTTTTTTCTCGCCATACATCTGATGAAACTGTTCCACTAGCCCTTGCAGACATTTTGCGTCGTCATACGTGAGCCTAATTTCTTCCACAATCTCATTTAGCGACTTGTACATATACTTTTCTGCTATATTTTTGATTATGGATTTTCCTTGGTCTCTAAGATATTTGACCTCTTCCTTTATCTCTTCAAAGTTAAGTTTGTCCTCTTTTTTAGCAACAAATGTCTCAAATTTTATTCCGGTAATCGCAACGGCAAATAGATCGTGATTTTGGCGATCCATCAATGATATAAGCTCTTCTAGTAGGTTAATATCCTTTTGCGCCTTGATAGATATAGATTCTATATTGTTCTCATCCACCAATTCTTTTGTGCTGACCAAATAGTCCATAGCCCGTTCTAAATCTACTGTGATTTGCTCCTGGACATATTGGTATGCCCAACTTTGCTTGAATCTTTCTTCATCAGCCTGTAGCTGCTCTACTTCAGATGCAAGCCATTGAAATGAATTGGGTATGCTCTGAATAAAGTCATATACGGCCATAATCATGGTGCGGACGTGATTTTCATTCCGGCTATCAGCGTACTTATGTAAAAACAAGTTAAAATTTGAATTTTTATCCTGAAAATTTATCTCAAAAACCTGATCCAAACTCTCTATTTGTAGAATAGTCTTTTGGGTCTCATCACAGATTCTCACATCCGGCTTTATATCTATCATATAGAAATATCTTTTGATTATATCAAGGCAAAAAGAATGAAATGTTGAAATATTAGCACTATGTATTCTGGAAAGCTGTTCACGCAAAAAAGGATTGCCTGACTGCAACTCATCAGCAATAGCCTTTGTGATACGTTCCTTCATCTCCCCTGCTGCCGCTTTTGTGAATGTCACAACGAGCATCTGGTCAACGCCAATGCCATCTTTTACAATCAGCTGCTTGATTCGTTCCACCAGAACAGCAGTTTTACCAGATCCCGCTGCCGCTGAGACAAGTATGTTTTTGTCCCGCTCTTCGATGGCACTTTTTTGTGCTGGATTCCACTTCATTTTTTTCCTCCAATTCAACATTTTTTCTATGAATATCATATCATTTTTTTGCTAAAAATGGTATACTATAAGGCATAAAACATGGTATTGAATTAGAAAAGAGGGACATCACATGAGTAATTTGACAATGTTAATGATATTAGATGGGTTTGGAATTAACGCGCCCAAGAAGGATTATGATTTTTCATCACCAGACGCTACATACGCTGGCAATGCCATTCGCGCTGCCAAAACACCTAATTTGGATAGGCTGCTGGCCAAATACCCACATACACGCATTGGTGCGTCCGGTGGCGACGTTGGGCTTCCCGATGGGCAGATGGGCAATTCTGAGGTAGGACATTTAAACCTTGGTGCTGGTCGCATCGTATACCAAGAGCTAACAAAGATCACAAAGCATATTAAAGAAGGCACCTTCTTTGAGAACCAAGCATTAACAAATGCTATGGAGTGTGCAGCCCAAGACGGTAAAGCTTTGCATCTGCTAGGTCTACTCTCTGATGGAGGCGTTCACAGCCATAACACCCACCTATACGCCTTACTTGCCTTTGCAAAGCGCAAAGGGGTAAAGAAGGTTTATATCCACGCCCTTTTAGATGGCCGAGATGTTCCTCCTAAGTGTGCAGATAAGTTCATTGCAGCGTTAGAGGATGAAATAAAGAAAATCGGTGTTGGTGAAATCGCCACAATTGCTGGTCGCTATTACGGCATGGATCGAGACAATAGATGGGAACGCGTTTCCCAGGCTTATGACGCTATGACCATTGGAAAAGGCGCTGCTTCTCATGCTACTTCTGCCATGGCTGCCATTGAAGCCGCTTATTGTCGTGGGGAAAGCGATGAGTTCGTTTTACCGACCGTGATTGTAAATGAAAATAATCTCCCTGTTGGCTCAGTGAACGACGGCGATGCTTTCATCATGTTTAATTTCCGCCCAGATAGAGCTAGAGAAATCACCAGATGTTTCGTAGATAATAGTTTTAGTGGATTCGCTAGGACCTTGGCCTATAAGGATTTGTATTATGTTTGTATGACTCAGTATGATGAGAAAATGCCTAATGTACACGTAGCCTTTGCTCCTCAATCATTAAAAAACACTTTAGGTGAATACCTTTCTTCTCTTGGAAAAAAACAACTTCGCATAGCAGAAACAGAAAAGTATGCCCATGTTACGTTTTTCTTCAATGGCGGTGTAGAAGAGCCATGCCCAGGTGAGGACAGAATCTTGATTCCATCTCCAAAGGTGGCGACCTATGATTTGCAGCCAGAAATGAGTGCCCCAGAAGTTACAGATGCTGTGCTTGAGCAGATTGCTGCTGATAAATATGATTTGATTATATTGAATTTTGCCAATCCAGATATGGTAGGTCACACTGGTTCAATCCCTGCGGCTATCAAAGCTGTAGAGACAGTAGATACTTGTGTTGGTAAGATCACAGAGGCAATCCTAAATAAAGGTGGCCAGCTTTTAATCACAGCAGACCACGGTAACGCAGATGAAATGATAGATGCTGATGGTGGCATTATGACGGCCCACTCACTAAACCCAACGCCTTTAATACTGGTTTCAGACAAAGGGCACACCTTGACAGGGGAGGGTGTATTGGCTGATGTGGCCCCTACCTTACTTCATTTGATGGGTATTCCAGTACCTGCGGAAATGACTGGTAAAAATTTATTAGGATAATAGGCAGGGGGGCATATGTCGCACAACAAACATGTAATCGTGACTGATGTAGAATACAGAATGTCCGTCGCTGCCATTCGTGACCTCTATGCACTAGGATACAAAATAGTTACGGTTACTACAAAAGATAGGTCTGCCTCTATAGGCTCAACCTCAAGGTATGTGGAGGATTGCAATGTTTACTATATAAGCAATATGCAAAACAGTGAACGTTCTGTTGCAGATACGGCTGGCCCTTTGACCCGAGCTGAATATGCTGTCCAACTGGACAATATATGCGCTAAATATATTGTAGATGGCACTCCTCCTGTGGTTTTCCCAATAGGAAAGCTTACCCTATATGCCCTTTCAGAGCACGGACTGAGGAATGCCAAGTATTTAGTTTCTGACCTAGATACCCTAAATAAGGCTAACAATAAGTCTGCGGTGTTGTCTTTGGCAGAAAGCCTTGGTATCCCTATTCCAAAACAATATACCCTAAGAAAAGAAGAAACCATTGAATCTTTCTCTCATCGTATTGCCTACCCTTGCGTTATAAAATACCAAGATGGTGAGGCGTTGGGATTGAAAGCAGACAAACGCTACGCAATCATTCATGATTCTACTGACTTCGTGAACCAATATATCCGCATGTCTCATGCGCAATCAGACCCTTTGGTGCAACAGTATATTAAAGGGGATGGTTATGGGTTTTGTTGCGTTGTAAAGGATGGTATAGTGCGAGATGCTATTTGTCATAAACGCCTACGGGAATATCCTATCTCTGGCGGTCCTAGCACCTGTTGCATATCTGTAGATCCAAAGTCTTCTGGCATTGATACCTATTCTAAGAAGTTGCTTAATGCCCTTTGTTTTCAGGGAATTGCTATGGTTGAATTTAAAGGAAATGACGCTGACGGTTACTATTTGATGGAAATAAATCCTCGTATTTGGGGGAGTTTCCCTCTGACAAGGGCGACGAAGAGCAGGTTTTCAGATTCGTATTGTAAATCGGCTGTTGGCGATGTTTCTCAAATTCTTAACTCATACAATGTGAATATAAAAATGTCTTACTGGATCAATGACTTAGCAGCCTGTATGTCTTATATAAAAAATCGACAGTTCGGCAAAGGACTAGCTGGACTTTTAGACATCATAAATCCTTTTGTGAAAGATGGTCTTATGGAATTAAATGATGTAAAGCCATTTTGGGCCTATGTAAAGAACCTTAGGAGATAGATTTGAAACAAGTAAAACTTGACATGCACTTACATTCAAAGTATTCCCATGATGGATTGGAATCCGTAGAAGACATTGTGGCTCTAGCTAAATCAAAAAATATTAATGCCCTTACCATAACGGATCACGATTCCATTGCGTCTTACAAAATAGCCAAGCAGTATGCTACTGATGGTTTTTTTGTCATTCCCGGTGTAGAATATACCACTACCCGAGGTCATGTTCCTGTGTATTTTGTTGAAAAACATGCGGAAGAAGATGGTTTGACGAAAACAAATGGAAAATATGAATTTGAGGAAATAATAGACTTTGCTAAAAAAAACAATGGCCTTGCCTTTAGCGCCCATATTTTCAAGCATGCCACATTGCCTATAGATGCCTCACCCTATGATGACGTAATCCATGCCGTTGATGGGCTAGAGATATACAATGGCAGGTGCAGTATCTTGTACCATGAGGCCAATATAAAGGCGCAGCAAATATCTCACTTGCATGGCAAGGGATTTAGCATAGGCTCCGATGGTCATTCTATCCCAGAAATGTTTAGGGCCTATAGGATCTTGGAATTTGAAGACCATGAGCAAGTCACCCTTGAGGTGATAAAGCAAAAAATTTGCGAACCATTTGGTTCATATTATGCTTACCCCACCCCCGGCAGCATGATCAGCTATACCAAGTTGAAAAAATCAATGATGGATAGAAATATTAAAAGAATTTGCAAATACCTACTCCAATATATGTACTCTGTATTGCGAGAGTTGATTAATAAAAAACCACAGGAGGCCATACATGAATATCGTCATTAAGATGGGAAAAAAGCTCAATTTCATAAAGAAGATGAAACATGCCAAGGAGGCTAAATACCTTTCTCCTGTTCGTAGAATAGAAAGAGTTCATCCTATAGATGGTGCTAGAATTTGCGCTATGACATTTGATGACGGCCCTTGCAACCTACCGCCTAATCCTCCAGTAGGGACGGTTCTAAATGACGAATCGTCATTTAGAACCGTCCCCAACCGCGTATCTTTAACTGAGCATTTGGTCAATACGCTAAAAAAATACAATGCTACAGGCACCTTTAATATAATTGGTGATACGTCTTTGAACTATCCTGATACAGAAGGCGCTCTTCATTCGCCACTTTGGGGCGGGACCCTGTATGATCATTACCCCGATTTTGGCAAAGATCATGAAGGCGGTGCAAAGCATAAACCAGCATTGGTTAAACTGCTCATAGATAACGGCCATGAAATATCCAATCACGGATATAAACATATATTGTTTGGTAGAAAGAGAGCTATCTATGGCAAAAGAGCCTATCTTCCCAGCTTAGATGCCGTGGTGGGAGATCTAAAACAACTGGACGACATGGTGATGGATGAGCATGGCTACGCCATGGTTCACTCCCGCCCTCCACATTATATAGATAATATTGCAGGAGGCTATGATTCTTACCATGCCTATCAAAAGTTAAACTATCAGTATTTGGCAGCAAGCTATGATGGAGGCGGTTGGTTGGCAACCACTGGTGATTATGAAAAAGACGTTGCCATGATGGTATCTCCTATGGAGGCCTTGCTCAAAGAAGACCCTGATGCCCTAAATGGGCAGATTATCTTCCAAAAAGATGGCTTTAATATGTCAAAACAAACCCCTGTGGCCACTGCACTAGAGGAGCATTTAAAACTCCTCACCTCCTATGGTTATAAGGTGGTAACAGTAAAAGAACTGCTTAGCCTATCGCCTGTTAGAGATATTCCTACTACACACCCTGCCCTAGCAGATATAAACTATCTATTGGATAAAGGGCATGCAATTTGTTATAGAAATAATTCTTTTAAACCAGACCAATCGGTCAGCATACGGGAACTTTTTGTAATGCTTTGCCCCCGCAAAGTCCTAGATGCACATATAGGAAAAAATATTTATAAAGTTGCCGCAGCTTGGGCCCTTAGCACTGGGCTTACAATCGACATCAATTCAGCCATGGTTAGTAAGGATGATTTTGCAAATATCTTAAAAACACTATATCTTGAACGTGATACAGGTAACATAGTACCCCCTGTTGTGTATGGCACTGATAACCTATTGGATGGTCCTTTGAAGAGGATTGATGTAATACCAGGCATAAAGGCCTTTGTTGAAACCCTCTGCTCTTAATTTTTGCAAGGAAGTGACACATATGACAAAAACTCTATACAACCCAAATGAAATAACTAAGTTGATGCTTGACGCATGCCCTTTGGCTTGCAACATTTGGAGTTCTGACATGTCAGAGATAATCGATTGTAATGAGGCGGCGGTTAATCTATTTGGTGTTTCCTCCAAGCAAGAATATTGTGCTAATTTTTTTCGCCTTTCAGCCCCTATTCAACCCAATGGTGGCATCTCTGATGAAATGATTCCTTTCTTGCTGGAAGAGGCTGCTAAAAAAGATCAATTGGTCTTTGAATGGATGCACCAAAAGTTAAACGGTGAACTAATTCCTGCTGCCGTAACCCTAAAAAAAGTTAGCAATGATGTAGATTTTTTTATGATCGCTTATATTCGTGATTTACGTGCAGAAAAAGAGGCCCAGCATCTTATTAGCGAAACAAATGAAAACAATCAGCTAATGATTGATTCTTCGCCTCTTGGCATCACCATTTGGGATAAGCAGTTAAAGCCCGTGAGCTGCAATCTAGCCACTCTCAGAATGTTTAATCTCAAGGACAAACAAGAGTATATAGACAACTTTAGGAGCTACTACCCTACGTATCAAAATGAAGTACAGCGAAGTGATGAACTTGCAAAGACTCTTCTAAATGCTGCCTTCGAGGAGGGTTCTGGTTTTTTTAAATGGAATTATCAGACCGCAGACGGACAGCTCATATACACTGAGGTAAGTGTTATACGTATCTTTAGCCATGGTGAGCCGCAGTTAGTAAGCTTTTCCCATGATTTTACCCAGTACAAGCTGATGTTGGACGAATTAACTATAGCCAAGGACCTAGCTGAAAAAAATGCCAAAGCAAAGTCTGATTTTTTGGCCAATATGTCTCATGAGATACGGACCCCCATGAATGCTATTATTGGAATGACTGAGTTATTGCTAGCAGATACACTTACAGAAAGGCAGCAAAAGTACGCAACGGATGTAAAGTTGTCCGCTACAAGTCTTTTAGCAATAATCAATGATATTCTAGATGTTTCAAAAATTGGAGTTGGAAAATTAACATTATCGGAAATTGATTATAACTTTAAGGAAATGTTATCTGCTGTCTGCTCTATTACCAGGCTCTTGGCTAAAAATAAAAACATTGCATTTATTGAAGAGATTGGTGAGAATCTACCTGAATTCTTATTTGGTGATGATATCAGGCTACGTCAGATATTGATTAATATTTTGGGGAACGCAGTAAAATTCACGCAAGCAGGCAGTGTTACCCTGTCAGTATTCGCCAAAAATAATAATCTGATTTTTAAAGTACATGATACAGGTATGGGTATTTCAGATGAAGTGCTTCCTAGGTTGTTTAATTCTTTTGAACAGGCCGATACGCAAAAAAATAGAGCCCTGGCTGGCACTGGTCTTGGTCTATCCATTGCAAAGAACCTTACTGAATTGATGAAGGGCACAATTGACGTTGAAAGCGTGTATTGTGGAGGGTCCACTTTTACCATCACTATACCTGCTATTGTTGGCAAAAGTGTTACTATCCAATCTACTGATGTTTCATTTGAGTATCTAAGTGTACCCAATGCCAGAATTTTAGTGGTGGATGATAATGTAATGAACGTGGATGTCGCAAAGGGTCTTTTGCGCCTTTGTGATATTGATGCTGATCATGCCTACTCTGGTGCTGAAGCTATTGAAAAATCCAGAACCAATACATATGACCTCATATTCATGGATCATATGATGCCTGAAATGGACGGCCTTGAAGCCGCTGCATTCATTAGATCACTTAGCCCTACTCACAAGAACATTCCTATCATAGCCCTTTCTGCCAACGCCATTACAGGCGCTAGAGAAATGTTCTTAGAAAATGGCTTGCAGGACTTCGTCTCTAAACCCATCGATAAGACAAAATTGATGCAGGCTCTTGTGACTTGGTTACCTAATGATTTGATACATTATAATGAACTAAAAAAGGATTTGCTAGAAAAAAGTAAAGCTCCACGCAATCCCATCCTTGAACAAATTCGTCAAATTCCTGGCATCGACGTAGACAAAGGTATCGAAAACTTCGCCAGTATGGAAGATGCCTATGCCTCTATTTTAGAATTATTTGTTCGGTCTATGCCCAAAAATGTAACAAGGCTCATTGAATTTATTGAAAATAAGGACATTCATAGATATCTTATCGAAGTTCACGGCATAAAGGGCTCACTTGCCAACATTGGCATAACTGGTATTTCTGAAGATGCTAAATTCCTTGAATTTAGGGCCAAAGACAACGACTGGGAAGCCTGTGTTGAAAAAAATCCTGCCCTCGTACAAAAGATATTAGATATGATTGCTAAAGTAAATACCGCTGTGGTGAAGGGCAAAGAAGTAGGCAACACAAAGGCATAAGAGATTTTTTAATACCCTCTTATGCCTCGTGACTTAGTTTTCTATTCCCACTCTCGCCATGACCTTTTGGGTTTCATAGTAGTGCTTTACTTCTCGCATTTCTGTTACCAAGTCAGCAAATTCTATAATCTCCTCGGGTGCGTACCGACCGGTCAATATAATTTCTGTTTTGTCCGGTTTTTGCTTTAACATCTCAATTACGTCTTTGGGATCAAGCATTTTAAAGAACATTGTGGTGTTAATCTCGTCACAGATGACCACGTCATATTCTCCAGAAAGAATCACTTCCTTCATATGGGCAAAGCCCTTCTGCGCGCCTTCTATATCTTCTTGGCTTGGCTCCCCTTTTATAAATTTTAAGTTGCCAAACTGAATCATTTCTAAATTCGGTAAGAATTCTACTGCCTTTAGCTCACTATAATCCTGCCCTTTCATGAACTGTCCTATATACACCTTTTTGCCGGCGCAAGCAGCCCTTAATGTAAGCCCTAGCGCTGCTGTAGTCTTGCCTTTGCCGTTGCCAGTATACACTTGTATGTACCCTTTTTCTTGCTTATCCACGTTGATTCCTCCTTAACTCATCAATAAATTTTAGTCCATAGGCGGCAACGATAGCCACTGCCGGTTGAACAAAATAAACATATCTTGGTTGCACTTCAATTAATAAATAAATGACAAATGTAGCAAATATAATATAAGCAAAAACCACATTACCCTCAAATTTTCGGTTTTCGCGGTTTGAAGACCGTATGATTTGAAAGCAACCAATAGCTGATAGTGCGACCAATATCAAAAATAACCAAACATCTGTCATGTCAAAATAGTCAACATAGTACTGCCTTTCGGCTCTGACTTCTTGGAGCTTTTCTTTTTCGTAGGCCTTGGTTTGATCTACTTCTTTTAAATACTCAAAGGCAGGATATATTCTTGGAAAGGCCCAGAACACACGAACCTTATCTGCAAATAGTTTTGGTAAAAATGTAGGATGATCAAAGATTCTCTGCTTGATCACGGGCATTTGTATGTCTTTGACAGACTGATTACCTGCCATGGCCTCCTGTGACTGTAGCCAATCATAGTCTTCTTTATTCCACATGCCTTTAGACTCATGATTAAATCCTAGGGTGAATTTCCACCACGGATTGTTGTTGGCAATCCCATTGGGGTTTATACCTGTAGCCATAATCAGCTGTGATGCCACAACACCGATTAGTATGTATGGCACCATAAAACAAACAAATTTCTTAATTGCCCAGCCGGTAGCTTGTTTGTTTGCTTTCTTGGACCATTTTATAACAATAAATACAGTAACTGCCACTATAATAACAATACCTTCTGGCCTCATAAGATTACCACATGCAACTAGTACCCCAGCTACTACCGTTCTCACCACACCATTGGAAATAATCTTGCCATTCTTGACGAAAAAATATAACCCAAGGTATGTTAGAAATGTGGCCATTGGCTGATTGGACAGCCATGTGCCTGTGATGGCTGTAAAAGGCATAAATGCAAAGAAAGTGGTTACCGCTTTTGCATAACGCTCTTCTAGGTGACCTCGAAGGGTGGCATATATTAATACATTAATTCCTACTGCCGCCAACGCGTTTACTAACTTAATGGTTTGTATATTCTGGTTAATCTTTAATAGCAGTGTGTCGTACAGTACAAAAGGGGTTTGATAGGCCCAGTCGTAGAAATATTTCAATTGATTAAAGCTAGTATCTCCCCTAACTAGCCCTTGGGCGGCATCTAGCACCGTCTTAAAGTCCTGTATAGGCGTGGGAAATAGATGGGTGATGGCGTAGTACTTAATGCCAAAAGAAATGGCTATAAGCAGCAAAATATACGCCCCTGTTCGCCTTGGCTGAACAAACCATGCTATCAAGCCCACAGCAATAATTGTGAATACAGCCAATCCCTGATTGCTTCTTGTAATCACAGCCCACAATAGAAAAATCATGGCTAGCCCAAAGCATACCATGAATATTCTGTTTATTATCCTAAAACCAAGTGTTGTTTCTTTTCTCATAGGTTATAACTCCTGATTTTGTTTTACGCTTTTAAATGCGAAATATTTTTGACCTAGGTAGTTGAACGTGGTGAACAGCACCATTCCAAATAGCATGGCAGCATTGTCTATAAGCGATATGCTAACCTCTGGCATGACGCTAGTTAAGCCCATTTTCATAGTAGGTCTTGCAATTAAATAAGCCAATAGATAGCAAACAGCAATATTTATAGCAAATCTGATGCCGCTTTTCAGTATTGGTGCTTTGCTCTTGAATGTAAAATTCCTGTTCAGTATAAAGCTGATGATACTACCCACTATGTAGGAAATCGCCGAAGAAGTCCAGTATCCTAATCACCCTTTGTTATATAG
>JAVBKP010000132.1:0-3582 GCA_031553975.1 Anaerovoracaceae bacterium
GTCTCATTTACCCATGACTCTCGGTACTCTTCCGTTGCGCTTGTGAATCGAAGCGCAGATTTTATCGCCCTCATAAAATGCCCGCAAAAATTTTCTGGTGTCTCAAAAGGCTCATCCCCAACGCCTTCAAAGCTAATAGATATGGGTAAATACTCCTCACTTAACACACCTTCTAAAAGGTGAAGCGTCGTCGTCTTGCCATATTGGCGTCCACGATTGATGGTAAAGTACTTTGCTTTTTTCACCAACTCAAGTATTTCTTCTAACTTATGTGATGTATCTACCATATAGTGCTTATGGTCCACACATAATCCTGTTATGTTGAATTCTTTCATGCCACGCATCCCCCTTGTTATTTTATTTCATTATATGCGATTTGGTATATAAATCAAAGTGGTAAGATTGAAAGGTGCCTATAGCCCTTCACTCGTTCTCAAATGCAGATTAAGCGCAATTTTCTCGACTGCACCATTTTTATACTGAATCTCCCCTTTTCCAATGCAAATTGCAGGACTTGCTTTGTGGAATATTCGATGATGGTTAGGGCACAAAATAATTATATTGCTAGCATCATTATTCTGTGAGATAGCATATGGAATTATATGGTGCGCTTCTACAATTTGGGTATCGTGAATTTCTCCAAAATTATTTCCGCAAATTTGGCATTTATAATCATATAGTTCTTTTAGATCATCTATTATTCTTGGGTTAAATACTCTAACTGCAACTTCTTTTAGCACTTTGTTTGTTCTTGAAGTGCAATCTTTTCTATTTATAAAATCATCAATTTCCTGTTGGCTGAATTCTCTTGCAATCCTGTTTTTTAAATCATGCTTTTCACTCTTTGAACCACTAATAATTTCTTTAACGGTTTTCGTAAATTCTAAAAACCCTATATCCTTTAATTCATTATGGAATGCCAAAACACCTTTGTTTGGTAATCTTTTATTTTGGCCTTTACGATGACTATTTGTGAGGACATCAAATTCATCTCGCCTCCGCTTCAGATACTGATTTCCCGTACCGACTTGCTCTGAAATATCATCCAAAGCTCTTGTAATATTTTTATATCCTAATTCCGCTATCGCTTCTTTTTCAAATTTTGATAAATAGTATGCTATGACTGAAAGTTTTTCATTAATTTTATTAATTTGCCCCATTCTCTTCACCCTCAAAAATATGCTGTTTGATTTCAGCTATCTGTTTAAAAATTTGTTCGAGCACATTTACTGCAATACTGTTGCCTGCCATCTTTATCATATTATCTCGTGTAAAAAACATTCCATTTGCTTTGGACTTAATATTATTTTTAACTAATCTTTCATAATCAGATTCTGCAAAACCCATTAGCAAAAAACACTCTCTCGGGGTAAGATATCTAAATTCACTTTTTCCGTTCTCCGCCCTCATGTATAAGTTGCCCGAGTTTGGATGTCGATCTTGCTTTGTTGTTAATGTTGCTACCCTATTCGCAATAATACGTCCCTCTTCATTCGTAATTTGCAAATTATTGCCCCAAATTTCTTTTCGTGAGGGCGTGTCGTTCGGCTGGCAAATCAGCGCTTCTTGCAAATATTTCTTTTTTGTATAATCTAATCTAAGCATTTTCCGCAATCTAATGTTTTTGATTCGCAACAACCTTCTATATGCAATATCCTCTAAATTATGATGTTGAAAATAGACATTTAGCCAATCTCTAGTTTCTTGATCATTTCCTATGTATACACTGATCATAAGTAAGCGATAACGATTCTGAGGCAACCCAAAATCACTAGCATTTAAACGATATACGTGATTATAATATCCCATATCCGAAAGCGTCTGTTTCCACTCTTCAAAGTTGCCACGATGTCGAGGTGACAATAGTGCTGTTACGTTTTCTAGCAGTAAAAATTTGGGCATATCTAAATTCAATTCATGTCTGCTTTCAAGAATTCTCTCAACTTCCCACAGCATGCTTGATCGATTATTAGAATCCCGATCTATCCCCCTTACATATCCATGAAAAGCCCCGACATTTGACAAATCTTGACAAGGAAATGAATATGTCAATAAATCCAGATTGTTTGGCAAGTCATCTCCACTTACATCAGTAATACTGACATAATTGTTCGTTTTTAATATCGCGGAGTATATCGCTCTTAGCGAGTCAACATGCAACCCTTTTAATGTTGATGCCTTTGCCGGCTCCTTTCCATTCATACTTAAAGTAAATTTTGAAAGCTTTTGAAGAATTTCCGTCTTCGTAAGATGAATAACATCTTGATGCAGTTTAGGCCCATTGTGAATAAAGTCATATGCAACTAGCGCATGGATATTCCACTCGCATACGTTGAGGACCTCATGCTCAATATTCAATTTTTGAAATGCTTTAGCTTGACTTCCAATTCCACTAAACAGCTCAACAATTCTCATTTAATTCTCCAAATCTTAGCTTATGAACACACCATTTTCGTTTAATCTTTTTTCTATTGCGATGATGGCCTTTGCTAACGCTGGCGTAGGCATTATTCCAGTTTTCTCCATGTTCGCAGCTATGGCCAGTTGTGATTCCTCTTTAAATCCTATAGTGTTTGTACGCTTTCCCTCACTTAAAAGACTTTGCCAGTATTCCGCGCCTTTTTTAAAGACTTGAATTTCCGCATTTATTTCTTGGTACTGCTTCTCTTCTTTTCTAGACCCTTGATTCTGTTCCTTTATTACCATTTCACTTACAAGCTCATTTATAAAAATATCGCTTAATTTGTGGTGCACGCTGTCCTTAAAGAGTTTCCATGTGTCCTCTTTTTTACAATACTCTGTAACTATTACACCGTGGCTCTCAAGAATAAAATCATTTGTTATCTTCGAAACGATTTCAATCTCACGAATAAAAGCCAGGGATAGCGTTTGCTTCTGCCAAATTTTTAACCAATCTATTGAATATCCTAAGGGGATGCTACTTATAATCTTTGAAATTGTATACGGCACAATATTAAGCTTGTATCCACCCGCTTGATACCATGGTGCATTTGCAACAGCTCTATCGACCGTATTAAATATTATGGTTGCTGCAACGCTCCGCTTAAAATAGTAATCATTAAACACTTCGGGCGTTTTTTTATATATGTCATCGATCATTGCCCCAAAGTCCTTCATCACATAGTTTGCCCCCTTAGCAACAATATGTGGTTTACATTCTATGCAATATATGTGCTTTGCGAGCTTTTCCTTCGTAATGATCTGGTTCTTGGGAAATTTAAGCGCAAATTTGTCTTTTTCACCCTTTGTCAGTTTAACTTGCTCTTGATGATATTTCTTTCTTGATCTTTCGTAGTACCACCCTGTAGGATTTAAAGCCCCATTTACAGGAGGAGCAAAATGCTTTTTTGATAGTTGTTCCATTTTAACATGAAATGGGCTATTAGAAAAGAAGTCCGCGGCAGTAACTTTGTTTTGGCTAGGGTCAATCCCGAGTTTTGTGTAAACGCTAAAATCTGATGTAGAATATTAAGAAATAACGATGGGTCGGAGGCCATTAGACAGCTTCCGACCCTTGTCTTTTAGTATACACACCTTTTGGGGCATGTCAAGATGAGGAGC
>JAVBKP010000066.1:0-5639 GCA_031553975.1 Anaerovoracaceae bacterium
GTAGATTCCCAATATTTTTTCTCTATCATATAGCGCTGATATGAGCATCAATAGGGTTGATTTTGGTAGGTGAAAGTTGGTTATCAGTGCATCTACTATTTTAAACTCATATCCTGGATTTATGAATATATCAGTGCTTCCAGCCCCTGCTTGCAGTTTTCCTGCTGTAGTGGCTGACTCCAGTGTTCTTGATGACGTGGTTCCCACACAGACAATTCTGCCACCCTTTTCCTTTGTATCATTGATTATCTCAGCATTCTCTTCATCTATTTCGTATTCTTCAAAGTGCATATGATGATCTTCAATATGATCTACTTTGACAGGTCTAAATGTACCAATACCAACGTGTAGCGTCACAAATGCCAGTTTGACACCCTTTTCCTTTGCTTTGGCTAGGATTTCTTCTGTAAAGTGTAGTCCTGCTGTAGGCGCTGCCACAGACCCCTCTTCCTTGCAATATACTGTCTGATAGCGATTTTTATCCTCTAATTCGTTGTCCCTCTCGATATAAGGGGGCAATGGCAACTTCCCAACTTTTTCTAATATTTCCAAAAACTCTATTTTGCTCCTATCACCTGAGCCTGCTCTTTCATATTGAAATTCGATAATTCTCGTCCCATCATCACTGTATTCTTTGATAACTCCCGTCAGCTGGCCTTCCCCTAAGATAACAGTATCACCTATATGAAGTTTTTTCCCTGGCCTGACCATACACTGCCAAAGATCGCCTTCTACGCGCTTTATCAGTAGTATTTCAACCTTGGCGCCCTCAGCTCCCCCTGTCATCTTATGTCCAAAAATCCTAGCAGGAATTACTTTAGAGTTGTTCATGACAAGGCAGTCCCCTGGATTCAAATAGTCTACTATGTCATAAAAGTGTTTGTGCTCTATGGTTCCTGCTTTGCGATTTACCACCATTAGCCTTGCATTTTCTCGTTTGTCGGCTGGATACTGGGCGATTAACTCCTCAGGTAAGTGATAATCAAATTCATTAATATGCAAAGTCCCTACCTCACTTCTACGTCTTTATAATAATACTTTAGTATTTCGTCAAATGTAATGCCTGATTTACCCATTTCTATGGCACCATCTTGACTCATTCCAACCCCGTGTCCATACCCTTTGCCTGTGAAAAGAAGATTTCCACCAGATAGGTCCGCTTCATCTGCCCCACCAGTTGTTATTTTGGTAGCCGTGGTGCCCGTTAGGACTTTTCCAACATTGATCCCGTCGTATCCATATAAATACCCAGCATCTACTTTTGATTTCGTCCCATCTGCCCCTAGCACATGAACCTCTCCCGATACTAGGCTTGTAGCATTGGCTGAAATAGCACTAGCTGAAGGTACGCTCACCTCTGTATTGGATCCAGTTCCTCCAAATCCGAATTTTAAGGATTTGACCACTGTTGCACCAAAGGCAGATCGTATTTTTTCTTTAGAAAGCACAGCAGTTCCACCACTTCCTACTATTTCAAGCTCTTTCACAAGGCCATAGGCCGTTCTGCTCTTTACCTTTACTGACTGCACGGTACCCACAGTGAATCCTGCTGCCTCTACCTTTGCCTTAACATCACTCAAACTAAAGGTGGCCGTCCAATTGTAATCTGGTGAATTTGTATCTAACCCTGATCTTAAATACGCCAATGCAGTGGTCCAAACATCTTCACTATTGTTGGTAAATCCACCTGAATTCTTTGAATAATATGCCTCTACAATATTGCCGCCAGCGTACATAAATACACCCTTGGTGGCATCTACTGCTTGGTTTGTGCTATCATATTCGGCGACTACACCTGTGTACATCTGGCAATGGGTAGTAGCACAAAGATTAAACCCATCCACGCTATGGTTCTGTTGTTTGACTATGGTAAAGTTTCTTGCTGCTACGGCCTGTGCCTTCAATGACTCTAAGGGACTTGACTGGGGCATTTCAGAGTGAAGAACACCTTTTAGGTATTCTTCTAGCTTTACATAGTTGATTATGTTGATTTTCCCGTTTATTAGCTTTACAATCATCCCACCTCGAAAGTTAATCCCATTGAACCCAATAGGCCATGCATTCTGGTAGTTGACAGGATTCAGCATATATGTAGCATCGGTTCCTATGTCGGCCACTTGTACGCCCCCAGCATCCTTTACTACAATTTTTCCATTCTCCACCGTCAAGGTCACAGCGTTCATTGAAGATAAATCTACGGTTTGTGTAAATTCATTTCCTGTCAAAGTGCCTAGGATAAGACCTGTGGTGGAGGAAATAGTGCCCGCGGTCACGGCACTTGTTCCGTATCGCAGTCCTACCTTAATATACTCTGGAACTGTTGCTGCTTGAACATTTGTAGGTGTGCTTATAATGGTTAACATAATTAATATTATGGTCAAAACAATGGTGGTTTTTGTCTTTTTAAATCTCATCTTCTGTTCTCCTGTCATAAAATATCAGATTTAATATACTATATCACTAAATACTTAACTGTCCATCTATCTCGCTAGGTGCTCTTAATCCAAGGTGTTTGTAGGCTTTGTCTGATGCCACCCTTCCCTTGGGTGTTCTATGAATAAACCCAGCTTGCATCAGAAATGGCTCATAGGCATCCTCAATGGTAACACGTTCTTCTCCCACGGCGGCTGCAATGGTATCAATACCAACAGGTCCCCCCTTGAATTTGTTGATGATTATGTCCAATATCTGTCTATCTAGGGCCTCTAATCCATTTTCATCAATGCCCAAAGCAGTGAGCGCATTGTCTGTAATCTCTTTGGTAATACGCCCTTCGCCTTTGACCATGGCAAAGTCTCTGATTCTTCTAAGCATTCTATTGGCTACACGAGGCGTGCCTCTTGTCCTTGTGGCAATTTCTTTAGTGGATTTTTCATCTATGTTGATGTTCATAATACCAGCAGAGCGATTGATGATTTTGCTCAGCTCTTCCACTGTATAGTGTTCAAATTTGGCAATGACGCCAAATCTGTCTCGTAGTGGTGCCGACAGGCTTCCTGCCCTAGTCGTTGCCCCTATCAATGTAAACTTTGCCAAATCAATGCGAATGGATCTAGCAGATGGACCTTTCCCAATGACGATATCCAGTGCATAATCTTCCATGGCTGAATACAAAACCTCTTCCACAGAGCGATTTAATCGGTGTATTTCATCTATGAATAGTACATCATTCTCGTTTAGATTTGTAATAATAGCGGCAAGGTCCCCTGCCCGTTCTATGGCCGGACCTGAGGTGATTCTAAGGTGAACCCCTAGCTCACTGGCTATGATCCCGGCTAAGGTGGTCTTCCCTAATCCTGGTGGTCCGTAGAAAAGCACATGATCCAATGATTCATTGCGCAGTTTGGCCGCTTGAATGAATATTTTAAGGTTGTCCGTTACATTCCTCTGACCTATGTAGTCCTCTAACCGTTTAGGCCGTAGGCTTTGTTCTACATCTTCATCTTCAGGACGCACGGTGGCTTCTGTTAATCTCTCTTCGCTCATACACACTCCTTAGCTCAAGTTTTTCAATGCTAGTTTGATATAGGCTTCTGGGCTATCTAGCTCTTCTTTCACACGGCCGATGGCCTCTGCTGCCTCACCACGGTTATAGCCAAGTGCCATAAGAGCAGTAACAGCCTCGGTCCTAGCGTCACTTCCTGCAATGCTTGCCGCCATGTCAGCGCCAACTGACATATCCATGCCGCCTGATATATTCCCAATTTTATCTTTCAATTCCAATATAATACGCTGTGCAATTTTACCACCAATGCCTTGGGCCTTGGTCAGGGATTTTGCATCTTCAAACATAATGGCTTTGCGAACCTCTCCTGGGTTCATAGCCGACAAAATAGACATAGCCGCCTTAGCACCTACCCCATTTACCGTCATAAGACGCTTGAATAGAGCTATACCTTCCCTTTCTGTGAATCCATACAGGCTAATATCATCCTCACGAACGATCATGGAGGTATACAGTAACACTTCTTTATCGCTCTGCATATAGGCACCAGAGCCTCCCGGCACAAAAACTTCATAGCCAATCCCTTGGCTCTCAATGACAATACCACCTTCAAAGGTCATTGTCACTTTTCCTCTTATGTAGTGAAACATTGCAATATCTCCGTTCTATTGATTTATATTTTATACAATATAGTTGCTAATTTATTTTATTATTAGATTTCAGTGGGCAAAAATTTAACGCGCACCGGGGATTCGTGAGCGATATGTAGCCGAATGTGCATGACAAATGGCAATCGCCAACGCATCCGCTGTATCATCTGGTTTTGGTACTTCTTTTAAGTTCAAAATGGTCTTGACCATGTTTTGGACTTGCTTTTTCTCTGCCCGTCCATAGCCAACCAAGCCTTGTTTTACCTGTAGCGGTGTGTATTCCGCCACTTCCATACCACCATTGGCACAAGCCACTATGGCCACGCCTCTAGCCTGGGCCACTGCAATACCTGTGGTCTGGTTGGTATTAAAAAACAGCTCCTCAATAGCCACCGTATCTGGCTTGTACTTTTCTACCAGCGCTGTCAGTTCCTCAAAAATAATCTTTAGCCGCAAGGGCATGTCCGTCTTTGCCTTGGTGGTAATCGCACCGTAGTCTACAACGGTAAAGTGATTGCCCTTAACATCTATAATCCCCCAGCCTAAAATGGCATACCCAGGGTCGAGTCCTAAAATTCTCATCATTCATCCTTATCATCTAATTTTCTAATATAACAATTATAACACATTTGAAAAAAAATTTAAAGCAAAAAAGCACAAACGTTCGTTTTTCGCACATAATTATGATAAAATGTAAAATAATGGATTGACAAAGTGTCTAATATATGAGAAAATATGAATAACAAATTGGACAACTATACTACACTAAAGATTAACGTTATTTTAGGAGGAACATTACTTGATTAGTCATCTTTCGATCAAAGATTTTGCAATAATAGCAGATATGTCTATTGATTTTAACAAAGGGCTACAAATGATAACAGGCGAAACAGGTGCTGGTAAATCCATTATTATTGAAGCCATCAGCCTTGGTCTAGGTAGTCGTGCTGATACTTCTTATGTGCGATCAGGCAAAGAAAAGGCTAAGATTCAGTTGGTAATCGACCTTGATACCCCTGTCTTACGAAAGCTCCTCACAGACAATGATCTGGATGAAGATAGCCAAATGATAATTTCTCGGGAAATATCAATGGTTGGCAAGAGTACGTGTAAAATCAATGGCGAAATGGTTCCTGTGGCCACACTAAACAAAATTTGTGCCAATCTAGTGGATATTCATGGTCAGTACGATCACCAGTCATTGCTGCAACCAGAAAACCACATTACTTTAATAGATGCCTATTGCAACAAAGAGTTGGCAGCACCAAAGGCTGCTATGCTCCTTGCTTATGAGCAATATGCACAAGCTCGGCGGGAATTAGCCTCACTGTCTGGCAAGTCTGAAGACAAAAAACGCCAACATGACTTTCTAAAATTCGAGTTGGAAGAAATACTAGCAGCAAATTTGCAACCAAATGAAGATGAAGAGCTAGATGCACAGCTTGTCCTCCTACAAAACAGTGAAAAAATAGCCAGTGGCATCTCCGCTGTCTACGAATTCTTGACGGGTGAATCAGAAGGCACCTCTAATCCCCTAGCACAAG
>JAVBKP010000124.1:0-7967 GCA_031553975.1 Anaerovoracaceae bacterium
ATGCTTCGCACAAGTTCAAACGTCAGTCTGTCAATGATCGGTTCATGGGTGTCTTCAACTATTATCCATTCATCCTTTGGCAGCGGCTTTTTTTTCTGGTTCTTGTAGCTGATCGTAGTGCTTTTGTTTTGTACAGTGTCACCGCAGTATGTTTGTGTCTTGAGAATCAAACTAACCGTAGTATCTCTCCAGCACCTGTGCACTTCTTTATCTTGTGCCAGCCTAAAAGATGATCCTTGTTGGCGCTTATATTCCGTCGGGCTTGATAGCCCCTCTTCATTCAGTGCTTTGGCGATCACAGTATTCCCCATGCCCTGGAGATACATCTGATATATTCTCTTCACAACAGCAGCTGGCTCATGATCAACAATTAGTTTGTTGTGGTTGCTAGGGTCCTTCGTATAGCCGTAGGGGGCAAATGCCCCGACAAATTGTCCTTGTTTTTTCTTTGCCTTAAGCACTGCCTTTAAATTTTCGGAGAGATCTTCTACATACCAATCATTCATCAGCCCTGTTATTTGTCTAGCTTTTTTATTGCCTGCTTTCTCTGTGTCCATCTGATCTACAACACTTATAAACCGTATGCCCCATTCGCGAAATTTATTATGTAAAATAGCTTCCATTGACTCTACATCACGTATAAATCGTGACTGGGTCTTTGCTATCACAATCTGGAATTTTCGCTGTTCAGCGTCTTTTATCAGTAGATTCCATTCCGGACGGCTTACATCCGTCCCAGAGTAGTCATCATCTGAGTAGATTTTATAAATATCCCAACCATTTTGCATGGCAAAATCAATTAGCATACTTTTTTGATTTTGTATACTTTCACTTTCATCTTGCCTATTTTCTTTATTTTTATCTTCAGATGAAAGCCTGCAATAAATCGCAACTTTAATCATTTTTGCGATGTCCTTACTAGCTTCAGGCTACCTGTACTCTCTACAGTACAAATTAGGTCTGCAAGTTTTGACGACACCAGGTTTGGTCTAATATTCTCATCATCGCTTTTAAAAAAATTCTGCACCTGGGTTGTGCCAAATGTAGACGCCTGTACATTTTGTAATTGTAACATCACTATACCTCCAACAAATTGTTTATATATATTTATGCGCGAGCTCAGATTTAATGCCAAAATAATAGAGCCGTCTACCAGCTCTGCTCCATAGTTTTATTATTAAATTAGATCGCTCGCTTATATCCCGCTGATTCAGCTGCATCTACCAGAATCCTCTCATCAAAGCCGTGCTCCATGTACGCCTGATATAGGATGTCGAAGTACTGCGGCCTCGGACAGGCGGACTCCTTGGTAAACTCGTTTGTCATAACATAAGCCATTCCCTTAATTGTGGGCCAACTTTTACGCTCAAAATCTACCCTAGATAACACTTCATGATCTAATGCAAAATTTGTTGGCCAATGCACGAAGCAATCAAGCATAGTGGTCTGCGCTTCTACCTCTATCTTTGTGTACAGTCTTGGATAGCCTTCATATACGTCTAAAAGCTTCTCACAGCCCGAAGTAATTGACCATATAATGACAGGGATTTCATCCGCCATATTTTTTTCAATATTAGCCACCCCAGTACCTCTGAAGGTCAGTTTATAATCTTTTAAAATGCCTACACCTATTTGCTTAGCTGAAGGGCATCTTCTCCTCATTTGCTCTACATTCATATTGCTGCCGTAAGCTATGTATATCTTTCGTTTTGCCATTGGGCTCCTCCTGTTGCAGAATATCGGCAATAAAAAATACTTACCCGAAAATCAAGTAAGCATAATGCTTGTTATTTGTCTTTTTTGTTTCTATAAAAAAGATCGTGGGATATAGGTCTGCCCCATCAAAAGTGGCAAAGGGAGTACCTATTGCCGATTCTAGTAATCCATTATCTCTGAGCCCACTCGCACCACCTGTATGCCTTACAAGCATATCATGTAGCATTATAATATGTTCTTTGCTTAATTTCTTCATTTTGCAAGCTCCTGAAATGCTTTCAGATGTCGTTTAATAATACTTTCGCCTATTTCTTCCACTGTAGCATTTTCTGCATATTCATCTTTTACAAACTGATTGTATTCAAGCAAAACATATCGTGGCGCGTTGTTTTTCAGTATTACAGCCGCTCCATTTTGGTCTACAAGCCTAGCCACTCTAGAAAAATTTTGATTTGCTTCTGATATAGAAACAAGATTGTTTACATTGATTTGCATATAACGTGCCTCCTTATATTTATACTATTATTATATGCATTTTTTAGGTAATATTCAACCTAAATTTGCTCTTTTTCCTTACAGTATTCGGGATATCGGATAGTCAGAGCCTCGTAAAAATAACCCCCCAGTTCACAACAAAACAAGTTTGATGGGGTATACTTCTCAGGATCGTCGTACATCTCCTCACAGATTATGCCATTAAAACCATTAAACAGATTGTATGCCATCCGCACAGCTCGTAAGCTGGTGCTAGTTTGCCACGGCTGTCGAAAAACTGTTTCTGGTTGAATCAGGTCTTCATCAAAGTCGTAAATACTATCAATGTGCTTCTTAGTCGTCTCTGTAAGCCCCAAAATGTAAAAAAGCGACTCGTAGTATGGGTCGCCTAACTTTTGTGCTTTATTTAAACTATTTATATAGAAATTTTTATGGTTCTGGTCTTTAAATAACATGGTTTACCGCCTTATCAATTGTTGCATATGTACTGTTCAAATTTACATTGTTGCCATCCATATAGCTTTTTCTAGTTCAAGTGTTTTCTGCGTCTTTGGCATAGTCACTCCTTGTTTATTATTTTTGCACACCAGTTGTAAATATGTTTGGGAAACCCTTTCCCGATTCACAATCACTACATAATATTTGTCGCATATAGGCCGTATTGCGCCCGCCCATGCTCAAATCATCTTGCGGACCCCTAGACGGATTTTCATACAGACGTATGTCGTGCACATAGTATTCGCTCTCCATAATCTCTCGATTACATATATCACAGCTTATTTGTATCATTTATCGCACGTATAATCCAATTATCCTCAAAACGAGGGTATTTGGATTATTTTCCTTTCTCCCAACACTATTACAGTTGGGGTAAATCATTTTATATTTATTCAAATCCCCAGCCATTTTGCTGTCAGCAGTACTAATACCAAATTAATTAATGCGAAAATAATATATCCTCCTAGCTCATCACCCTTTGAAGTTAGGTAGGCTAAAAGTAGCGCTTCTCCCATCATGAAAATCATGAAAAATATTAAAAAAGGTGTGATTTTTTCAAAAAATTCGATACTGTATGTATTCATAAAAACCTCCTCCCAAATAGAAATTTGTTTCTATGCAATAAAAAATGCTCACCTGTAAATCAAGTAAGCACAATGCTTTGTTATTATTTGTAAATTTAAGTTGGCTTCTACAACATTTGATTTGACTTTTACAACTGCCGGTTGTATTATAAATATATAAAGAGTCGAGTGATGCTTGACTTACTTATGTGATTTAAATTGAAACCACTCGTGAGGGCAAGTCATCGAGTGGTTTTTACATTTATGTACGTTTGTTTTTCAACAAGTTCCATATTTGTATTCCGAGATCGATTAATCATACTAACATGTATAAACTTTATAACATGACTACTCTTTCATCCACTCTTACAACCAATTTTTCCTGGTTTTGAATGTATACATCTACCGGATTATTTTTCATTTTTTCCACAAAAAATGTTCTAGGGACATAGTAATTTTTTGCATCGCTATATTCCAAACCTAAGTGTATTACAGCATCGTCATAAGTACTATAAAACATAATTTCGCACTCAATTTTAGTTGGTGGATCAACCATGCTTTTATCATATTTAATAGCAAGTGGATCTGAAATCAAATTGGGCAACAAGTAAAAATAAACATACTTCGCTTTTACACTACTAAATTTCTTTTTATTCAGCACTTTTAAATGTTGAATGTTCATTGATCCTTTCTTTATATTATCCCATCCACCCTGTCCACTATAATTATGTAGATCATTCCTTGACACAGCTTTTTTTGCAATTGACTCTATCCCTAATAAGTGACAAAAGTTTTCTTCATCAAACCTTAATTCTATTTCTTTGCTGCTTCCATCATCATAACTCACTGTATATTTATAAATAAATGGATTCAAATATCTTTCGTAATATTCTTGAATAACTGGCAAATCTATATCGTTTATTCTCGGTTTTTCTGGCAATCCCTTTAAATCAGCCGCACTATAAATTAAATTACTCATTTCTATTTCAAATAGAAAAAGCTCTGATTAATCAGAGCTATCCAGCAACTTTAAATTTATTCTGCTCATGTTTAAACTCTCCGCAGCGGAGAATCCAGAAGTTGCATCCAGATGTTGTTATAATATGCGCTGTGCACATTTTTATGCTTTATTCTACTAATGTTTTAATTCTCTGCAGCAGAGAATGTTTCTTTTTACAATCTAATTATATAATATATTTTCTTAAAGTCAAGTGCTAAATACTTTCTTTTTCATCAATTGGAGAATTTGTAATCTGGGTCAGGAATTTCTCTTCCTGGCCCAAGCGTTCCTCTAAAGTCGCACCAATAAGGACTTTTTGAAAAATCAATTTCATCTAGCCCCTCAGCCTTTAAAGATTTACCTAGCGTTAAAATTTTCTGGTCAGCTTCGTTAGTTTTTATCGCTTGTATCGTTTCAAGTTTAGATTTCATACTGATTTATCCCTTTCTAATTTTGTGTTGTAAAGCTTATAAATTTCCTTTCTGTTTACACCCCTGACGTATGATCATCTTCATACATGTTTCCATTGATTGTGATTTGCTTTACCAGTGTGGTACAAAATTCTGCTACGCCTGGTACTCCACCGCCATGGAGCACTATGCTTACGTTGTGTTTAACTGGCTTTTTAGTTGTGCCGGCTAGTTCTACTGCTGTATATACTTTGCGCTCTTTCTTTGGAGAAAGGCTGTTCATCGGCATCTGAAATGTTGAAGTAGTTGATGTAGCTGATATCTTTTGCATTGGAAGTGTCTTCTTTTGACTCCCAGTCTCGTTTTTATAAACCCACCCTACTTGCACTTCTCCAGCCACTGGCGGAACTGGTGTTTTAACACTTGCTTTTGTCCTGAATGTTCCACACGTACCGCTGTTTGGTATCTCTTTAGTCGAAATCGATGTATTCGCACTAACGGTAAATCCGTAGCCTGATTTTAGTGTTGTTGGATTAAGTGTTACATTGGCCGTCAAACTGCTCTCGTAATTATGAATATGCGTGCAAGTGTGCCCTGGGCAATATCTTTGGCTTGTCCCATCAGCAAGCTTTCTAGTCTTGCATCCTGGGCTATGTTTATATGAATGTGGTTCTGGATCACTCCATTTAATCACATCACCACAACCAGACGTTGGTGCTGGGATGGTTCCAACGGGGTCAACTGTTGCGGGGTCCATAGGTTCGTCAATGCCTCCTGATGTAGTGGCTGGCGCCGAAAAAAATATGAACTCCACTGGAAATTCAAAGTGAAGTCCACATGCGCCAGCATTATTAAATGTGCCTTGCCCTATGCTAAAACCATCTGAGTTCTTGAGCTGTCCATCTATCATAATCTTGTATCCGCTTTTAAGCGCACCCGCGGAATCTTTCACCATAATCGGATGTATTCTCCCACTGGGCATATTCGTCATGCTCTCGGGAGCGTTTTTATCTATCCAACCGTTTATCTGACGTGCCGTATATCCATTGCCAAATACGGAGTAAATATTATAGCCATAGGCTGGGTCTACAAAGGGTATTACTTTATTGGGTTTTGGATTGGTTACAAAATGATGATAGCTTAGATCATTGGTATTAATGAAATTGAATTTTGGTACTGCATTGAAGTACACCTTGCTGCTATCCATCTTTATTCTCATGCAACTAGTATCAAATAGGGCCTCAAGATTAGCTCCATTCCTAGCCTTTGCCACAGCAATAATATTCTTACCTGCAGCTATTTCACTTTTCACTGCACCTGGCAAAGCTAACTCAAATTCGGCTGTACTGTTTGCAATTACATTTGAGGTGTCAGAGGTTTTAAATCTATTATCACTGATTGTAATCTGATCTGCACCTACATTTCCTACTTTCCAGTATCCACCACTAAAGTGCCACATTATCAATTCCAAAGACTACATCTATATAATCAACATCTGCAACCGACGTCATTCCAGTTACTTCTCTTTTGAATGTACCCGTAGATAGTATTTTGTCCTCTTTCGACATTGTCCAACCTGATGTGATACTAAATAACGGTTTGCTTGATTTATATACTAGATTTATGGCAAAAGCGTTCGTGAACCCGTCAGGCAACTGTGGGAGTGTCCCTGTGACATAGTATTTGCCACCTTCACTGTAGAACTTAATGGTCTCAAGGGTCTTATCTAAGAATTCTTTGGCTTTTGCCTCGGTCATCATGCCATCTGGTCTAAGGTCTGTAGATGGATTAAACACAATCCCGCCGATATTTTGCCCTTTCGTTAGATCCACACGTAGGCTAGGATCATCAAGTCTTGCTAACATGACACCAGCTTCAGCTCTGGTGGCATTCTTTATTGGCCCAAATGTTCCATCGTTGTAGCCTTGAATAATACCGGCACTATATGCTTGCAGTACATATGGCTTGCAATAGTCGCATATAGAAGCATAGTCTTTGAACACGCTTTCTTTACCCGTTGTATCTGCAGGGCTGCCTTTTAGCGCCACAGTCTTGGCTATTATGGTTGCCATTTCTTGGCGGGTAATTGGTTTATTCCATTCGCCCGCACTATCATCTGCCGCACCTTGCTCCACAGTGATAACATTTAGCTCTCTGGCCTTTTCTATATATGACCTTGCCCAAAAATCTCCGCTTGATGGAATCTCACCTTCAATATATATCTTTACAGCTGTGGTTAAGAACTCAGCCTTTGTGATGTTGTTTTGTGGTTTAAATGAGCTATCTGGGTATCCTTTCATGATTCCCTTGTCCACAACCTTGCTAGTAGTAGCATAATGCCAATCTGTAGGCTTGATATCTTTTAGCATTGGCGCCGCCATGACCATAATACTATTTGTGGCCAGAAGTGTAGTTACTAGAACCACCGATATGAGTTTTTTCATCCTTTACCTCATTTCCCAGCTTACCGCTGATTGGATAATTTTAACATTGATTTCGTTTTGTTTCAATAATTTATGAGTGGATTAAACTAAAAAATCCGAGCATATAGCCGAATTAAAAGTGGTTGCATATTTTAGAAATAGATGTATAATATATATAAAGAGTCAAGAATGATGCTTGACTTACCTAATTGGTTTATTTAAAACCGCTCCGGTGTCTGAAGCCTAGGAGCGGTTTTTACTTTCTCTGAACTTGAGTACTAAGTCTATCACCGCTATTACTAGCGTTATGATTTCAAGCTTACTCAAATCCCCTTACCCCCTTCTGGTAGATTGTAATATACAATCACCCCCTCTGTGAGGCAAGTCACGTCACCACTCTTCATTTTGACTCTTTATAGCTAAATTATATTATGCATTTCCCGCAAATTCCAATAATAAAATTCAATTTCTAATACCAGAAGAATACCGCAGATCATATTGGCCTGCGGCATGGTTTCTAATATTAAGTATTTTGAAAATTAGTTGTTAGTGCAGATACAAACAACTTATGTACATTTTTTCCCTACAATCCAAGCGGAATATAGGCAAACCTTCACCAGATTCGCCATATTCATCGACATCCTGCACAAGACTGACTCCCCTTCAACTACGTTACTGCTTCTCAGACGTCTAGCCGGCTCCCCTATTCTGCTTTAGGATCATGGCGCGGTACCACGGTTCATCATTACCGGTATGTAGTTTTCAAGGTACTATTCTTTTAGGCTTGCATCTTTGTTACGGTATATTACTTCTCTTAGCTTTTAATCCTTCAAAGATGCTTTATGCGCCTACAAATACGCAT
>JAVBKP010000039.1:0-5788 GCA_031553975.1 Anaerovoracaceae bacterium
TCATATTTGAAGTGGTAAACAAAGGCACCATATTAACATTGCTCGAGGCGTAGACATACACCCCAATAGCTAATACAACTATGGCAAGAACGCCAAACAAAATTCCTTTTCTAAGGACGGTCATGTTATTCCATACTTCTAGCATTCTCTGTAAAAATCCAGACATAGAACCTCTCTATTTCTCAACACTTGTTATAATTTACTAAACTTGCATACGCATAATCTCTTGATATGCTTGTGTTACCTTGCTAGTAATTTGAACAGTTAAGTCTAGGGCAATCCTAGCTTCTTCTGCCTTTATTAAAACATCCTCTACGTTGTCTACATTACCTGCAGCCATTTGTTGTGTCAAAAAATCCGATTGCTGCTGTAAGTCATTGACTTGACCTAGTTGATCTTTCAGTATATCTGTAAATTTTGATACGCCGGCACTTTGTCCTGCTCCATCTGTGCTTTGCACATTTTCGGTTAAACCAAACATACTCTTTGCAAGAGGCGACATTGCGCTCCCAGCTATGTTAATTGCCATGCATTATCCTCCTAAATCAGCCTTTGCCGATTTCCAGTGCTCTCATAAACATTGATTTTCCTGCGTTAAACGCCGTAACATTGGCCTCGTATGCTCTCGTAGAGGCGATCATATCTACCATCTCATTGAGAATATTCACGTTTGGCATCAATACATATCCATCCTCATCAGCATCTGGATTGCCGGGCTCATATACCCTTCTCAGCGGTGTATCATCTTCATAAATACCAGCCGCTACCACACCTTGGGATTCTACTGTTTTTTTAGTTTTGATTTTTCCATCATTGCCTTGGTACTTGCTTATTTCTACTTCCATATTTTCTTTGAAGGAAGCAATTTTTCTTCTGTACGGCTGTCCGTCTTGATCTGTTCGAGTGGTAGTAGCATTGGCGATATTAGAAGAGATTGTATCCATCCTAAGTCTTTCTGCAGTCATCCCTGTAGAAGAAATCCTTAATGTATTAAACATTTTCATAACTATCTACCTCCACTTATCACTGATTTTATCGACGATATCTTTCCATTTATTCTACGAATTACTGTTTCATATGCCAACTGATTGGCTGCAAGGTTGGACATTTCAACATCGATATCTACATTGTTGCCGTCAACACGCATAGATGATGTGGTGTCCTTATAAATTTTAGCTTGTACACCATCAATGGAGCTTGCCCCGCCAAAATGCTTGAAGTGGGTTTTGTCTAAAGTAACATCCTTCACGCCACCCATGTCTTTGTTCAGCACTCGATTTAACGCTGTCTCAAATTCCACTTTTTCGGCCTTATAGTCTCTTGTATTAACATTTGCAATATTGTTTGATATTGCCTTGTGCCTTACAGAAGCCGCGTCTAAGGCTTTCGTAAGGACTTTCATCGTCTTATCATCTAATAGACTCAAACTAACAACCCCTATCATCTATAACTTGTACTATTTCCAGTATATGTGTACAACTTGCCTTTATGAAATAATTCCATCTGATTTTAGGTATAGGTACATATTTATCTTATAACAGAACGTGACAAAATGCAAGCTTTTTTTGCTTTTTTCGCTGAAAAAATATGGTAATTTCTTTCCTATTATATTTATAAAGCAAAAAAATGTCTTTTTCGTAGGGTTCTGCATAAAAAATTTATCTCTACACCTAAAATATATTTTGAATGTTCCGATATAATGAATATAGCACGAGTGGGTCGTGCCAAAACAAAGAAAGAGGAAGTGAAAGAAATGAGAATTGAATCAACAGGTGCATCAGGCAATATTCAGCAGCTAGCTTCCGCTGCCATCTCCAGCGCAGCGCCATTAAGCAACACTGCAACAGCTAGTACACCAGAATTTGTTCCCGTCCAAAGTGTGGTCGGATCTGGTCTTAGATCGGATATCCCTGGGATAAGTGATTTTTTAAGCGATAAATTTGATACAACAAATCTGGGAGAAAAGCTGAAAGACCCTGCCATGAAAAAAGAGTTTGACAAAGCATTAGACTTTGCTAGCAAGGTTATGTTTAAAGAAAATAGTTCTTTGAAATTTTCTAGACATGAGGCAACTGGCACAACCCTAGTTAAGTTGGTTAATACTGATACAAATGAAACTATAAAGGAATTTCCATCAGAGCGTCTACTAAATATTATTGCAGGCATTTGGGAAGTTGCAGGTATTTTGGTAGACAAAAAAGCGTAGGCTTTTGGGGATGAGGCGGTGATTTTATGGCGGATTTCTATCTTAATAAAGTAGAGCCCGTTGTCTTGCAGGCAGTATCACGTATCACTGCCGATAATGTAGTTCATACTATGGATGGCAATGACATGCATCTCCGCGCTGACAACGACAAAGAAAAAAAGCATCAGCCTCCCGAAGATGAAGAAGAACAGGTAGAAGAAGAACTTTCCGAGGATCAAGTCAAGGAAGAGGTAGTGAAGTTAAATACTGCTGCTAAAAAGGCTGATTTTAAATTCTACTTTGCCTATAATCCAAAGAATAAGCAACTTTGTATAGATGTTGTGGATCTCAAAACAAAACATATAATCAGATCTTTTGGTCAATCAGAGATTACAGAAATGCTAAAACGCCTTGTGGTAAAATCAGGAGTTCTAGTTGATTATAAAGGATAATTGGATTATAATAAATAATTAAATTGTAATAGATAAGGAGTCAATATGTACGGATCACAAATGGCAAGACCGCAGCAGCAAAGGTCAATGGCAAGCAGGCCCCCACAAAATTCATATTCAAATGCTTACCAGCAAAATTCCATCAATACGGCATCCCCAGGGAAACTTTTGCTAATGCTCTACGATGGTGCTATTAAATTTTGTAATATTGCAGAAGACGCCATCAATAACAAAGACATTGGTCTGAAGAATACAAACCTTATCAAGGTGCAGGACATACTCACTGAGCTTCGTATTAGCTTAGATCCAAAGCACGATCCTGAATTTTGCACAAAAATGAGTGCTCTTTATGTCTTCATGGAAAAAGAATTAATGATTGCAAATATAGAAAATGATAAAAATAAAGTTATCTGGGTAAAGAAACAGCTTACCGACCTTCGCGATACTTGGGCGAAGATTATAAAATAGCAAGCTTCAACCCTTACAATAGAAAGAAACCCGGCGGATTAATCCATCGGGTTTCTTTCATTTCTATTGGTTTATTCGTTATCCTTTGTATCAATACGATTGCTGTTGTTGTGTTCTTTGCCTAGCACCGGCTGGTAGGCCTTCATCACTCTGATTTTTTCTTTTCCTTCTGACATTTCCTTTGATATACTCTCCATGGATACTCTGATTTTTTCTATAGTAATTCGGTCTAATTCCGTTATTTCAGCTACCAAAGATTCTGTATCATTGTTCTTTATATCTTCAAATTCTGCCAGTTGGTCGATTAGATTCTGCTTTGTTTCAGTTACACTCACCAAGGCATCTATCTCCACCTCTTGGCGTGACAACAGCACATCCTGCTCTTTAGAAAAGAGCAGGATCTCTGTTAGTAATTTTAGTTTTTTATTAATATTATTCATAATCCTATCCTAATTTAGAGAGAGAACTCATCTGCTGCTGCATTGTATTCATAACAGATTCCATCTTTGCATATCTAGCATATAAATCATTTTGCTTCTTAGTCATTGCTTCTAATAACAATTCTACTTGCGCACTTCTGTCTCTAGCTGCCGCTGAAATATCGTTAAAATACTCAGAACTTTTACCTGCATAACCTGCTTTTTTAACCAAAGTACCTTGGGATAAAATCTCAGTAGACGCAACAGTGTTGATAACAGATGTCATGTTTTTAGCTAGACCTTCGGCACCTGTAAAAAATTCTTCTACTGCACTTGGATTATCTCTTAGCGCTTTTTCTAATTGTTCGGCATCTAGTTTGATCTGCCCTCCATCGGAATATGTGCCAGACTGCATCATACCCAGTGAATAAGACATGGCCCCGCCACCTTTTGACATGAACACAGAATTACTCAATCCAGATAGCACATTTCTAAGCATTGGATCGTTTTTCAATAATCCTTTTTTCGCTTGCTCCTCCCAATCTTTCATCTCATACTCTGACAATGTTGTTTTTTGTTCATCGGTGAGTGGACTGAATCCTGTACTCTCTTCACGAGTTTTTCCGTTTATATAACTCATCAATTGATTATAATCTTTGACAAAGTCCATAATCATGGTTTTGGCTTTAGATACATCTTGAACCATGTTCACATTAACAGCTTCATCTGTAACAGTATTTAACTGGTAGTTAATACCCTCTAATGCAAAGTTATTTGATGACCTGGTTGTTCTTTGTCCGTCTATGGTAATGTCTGCATCCTTTGCCACTTGGGTTCTTGTTGTAGCGGCACCACTATCGCTGGCTTTAAATATGGAATTCATAAAGTTGCCGCCGTTATCGCTCCACTCTACTTTGTTAGCAACGCCAGCATTCTTAGACTCCATCACTACAGCATTACTTACCTCGCTGTAATACATACGAACACCCGCATCAGAATCATTGACTTTATTAAACACGTCCTGCATACTCATTTGGGATGAATCAAAAGAAAATTCTTTGCCATTTATATTAAATGAAAAGTTTTTGCCATTGTCTCCTGTTCCCGCTAAAGGTGTTGCAAAATTTTGGGTGTCAATTTTGGCATTGGTCTGAAGTGAGGTGTACGTTACTTTATCAAATCCAAAATGGCTGATGTTGCCCACACCATTGGCAGAATCACCGATTCCAAATGTATGTCCTCCGCTAGCTGCGAAGTTCAATGCACCATTTTTCAAATCAACGGCTACTTTGCCTGATCCAAATGAACTATTAATTTTACTTTGAATCGTTGTCGCTAAATCCTGGCCTGTGGCAATGTTGTCACTAGCTGATAACGTTATAGTCTTCATCTGTCCATCCACGTTAGCGCTAAACTCAAAGCTACCCTTTTCACCAATAACTCTGTTGATTTCAGACAAATCTGCTGCCTTAGATCCAGTCATGGCAGTAGGTGAAGCTCCACTCCAAGTTTCCTTTTGAGCCAAAGAGTGAACTTCTATACTATGAGAAGTATTCTTAATGGCACCAGTGGCCGTAGCTGTCACCGCAGCTGAAGTTGAACCATTGGACTTGGTCACATTGCTACTATACTGGGTTATTGTAGCCGCTGATGACAAATTCGTTAAAGGATTTGTTTGGCTAAAATATTTGGCTTTAAAGTCATTCAACTTATCTACTATAGTCCTATACTCATTCTGCTGCCAAGTCCCTTTTGTATTTGCTTGCTTTAATTTGTCAATCTTACTTTGTTGCCCTAATGTTAGTGCTTTTACTAAAGCATCTGTATCAAGACCCGAAATTAATCCGCCTACACGTTGTACCATGTTAATAAACCTCCTTGTTATACCTTCCGTAAAGTTTCATTGCATCCTTGCATTTTCTTTGATGTTACTACTATCGGTTGTTTCTATATTTATTTTATAGGCAAAACTATATTTTTACAAGTTTTTTAGTTATTATATGCTCTTTATTTGCTAAACTCTAATTGCCTCATTCGTCTGCTATTCTCCTCATCACCTAAATGTTCATAATACGCAGCCGCTAGCTCAAACTGTCTGTTCATTTCAAGCAAAATGGCAATGTCCGCTTCTAGATGTTCAGATAAGACCATCTGACTTTTTAGTAACTTGGTCAATACCTCAAAATCATCTGCTTGGACCAATTCCAATATACTGCTGAGTATTAAGTTTTTTCTTTCTTGTGTGTTTTTATCGTCTATAAGCA
>JAVBKP010000013.1:0-3185 GCA_031553975.1 Anaerovoracaceae bacterium
TCTTGTATCTAAAAATGATTGGGATAAGAGAAAATCTACATCCTCAAAACTTGCTGTCAGCTTGTCTTTAGATGAATACTTACAGGAGAGAAAAGAATCCCTACACAAAAGGCTTCAATGGGTATCTAAGAATGCAAGCAAGCTTGATGGTGTAAGTATTGGTAATGATAAAATTCATGTGGACAAGCTTGAAAAGGATACCCCCGAAGAGGCTTCAGCTTTAAGCGAGAAATTATATAAGATGCTTCCAAGAGTTAAGCTTCCAGACCTTTTAATAGAGGTTGCCAATTGGACTAATTTTGACCGATATTTTGTTCATGCGTCTACTGGTAATGCTGCCAAAAATGATGAAAAGACAATTCTAATGGCTGCATTAATGGCTATGGGTACAAATATCGGTTTGGTAAAGATGGCCGACTCGACTCCTGGAATTACATATCATCAAATGGCAAATACTGTACAATGGAGAATGTATGACGATACCATGAAACGTGTTCAGGCTACACTTGTAAATCATCAGCACAAACAATTCCTTTCTTGCTATTGGGGAGACGGATCAACATCTTCCAGCGATGGAATGAGGGTTCAGGTTGGAGTATCTTCTCTTCATGCTGAACACAATCCCCATTACGGATTAGAGAAAGGAATGACTATGTATCGCTTTGTAAGCGATCAATTTTCATCATTCTATACGAAAGTCATAAATACCAATGCCAGGGATGCAGTTCACGTAATTGATGGGCTGCTGTATCACGAAACAGACTTGTGCATCAATGAGCATTATACCGATACCGCCGGATATACAGATCAGGTATTCGGATTAAGTCATTTATTAGGCTTCCGGTTTGCCCCTAGAATAAGGGATATTTCAGAGTTGAAGCTTTATTCTTTTACCAATCCTAATGATTACTCAAAAATGGAAAACATCATCAAGGGGAAAATAAATACTCGGATAATTCAAGAGAATTATGATGACGTGTTGCGTCTGGCCCATTCCATCCGGGAAGGTAAAGTGTCCGGATCTCTTATCATGTCAAAGCTCGGTTCCTATGCTAGGCAGAATGCTTTGGCTACATCTCTTCGAGAGATGGGGCGTATTGAAAAGACCATCTTCATTCTTGACTACATCTCAAACGAATCCCTCCGTAGGCGTATCCAAAAAGGTTTGAATAAAGGTGAAGCAATGAACGCCTTAGCAAGAGCAATATTTTTTGGGAAGCGTGGAGAACTCAGAGAGCGTGAATTACAAGACCAATTACAAAGGGCCAGTGACTTGAATATCCTGATAAATGCCATATGTATTTGGAATACCACTTACCTACAGAAAGCAATTGATTATTTAAAATCTACAGACAGCTACTTTAATGAGGATTTATTGAATCATATTGCGCCTCTTGGTTGGGAGCACATAAACTTTCTTGGGGAATATACCTTTGATATGAGAAATGTGCCTGAAGGTGACGAATTAAGACAATTAAACGTAGGCAAATAAACAGTTACAGCCTTAGCGTGAGTAAAATCGTCAACATTTAACCAATTATTGTCTTAACGTGGGTTTTGTCGGAAATGTTGGCGGTGCCCCTATAAGGTTATCCTGGCCTGCGGCGGTTGCTGGTACGTAAAAATCTCGGGCTCGGGGAATCTTGGAATATCGCAATACCTTTTCCACCTATTTAGTGAGTCAATGCTTATTGACATGTCCATAAGCCCAAAATAATAAAATCAAGCGTTGGTGAGGTAGACCTGCAAGTACCATCAGATAGGAATGGCGAGTTCCAGCAAAATCTATAATATGGGCTTTGCGAAGAAAAACGCTTCACACAGTCCATGAACTACTGTATTCTCTTTTTACGCTTGTCAAGGTTGCAGAGTGTTTTTTTGAAAGAAATGCGTTTGCAAAAAAATTTTCCTGTTTCCCCTGACGAGTAGGAAGTGAAATTCATAAAAAATTAGTTACACTGCCATATCGGGGCGGCTATTGTATAATAGTGAAATAGCACTTACTTTTGCGTATTCACATCTAGTTGCGTTCCTACGCTTCTGTTATCTGCGTCTGCTTCAAAATTAATTCGCTTCTCTTCAACGACCAATGGTCTCTGAAGGACACGAGTATTTATACTAAGCACATACTCACCTAACAACCCGATAAAGAACATTTGAACTGCTCCCACAAAAAATACACCAATAACAATAGGTGCGGAACCCATGGGAAAATTATCCCAATAAATTAATTTAAGAACAAAGTAAACAACAGATACTAAAATACATAAAAAAGATACTACGAATCCAAGCATTGTTGAAACTCGAAGTAATATTTTAGAGTAAGATGTAATGCCCAACATAGCATATTCATACAGTGAAAAGAAATTTGTTTTAGTAATTCCTTTTTCTCTTCTGGGCTGATCAAAAACAATTTCAGCTCTTTTAAAACCAATCTCCGATATTAGCCCTCTTAAATATGGATAAGGGTCTTTAATATTTCTGAGTGCATCAACAACACATCTATCGTACAATCCATAGCCCGTAAAATGTTCTATGTGTTCAATATCTGCTATCTTTTTTAAGAGCCCATAATACCTTGAACGGATAAAAAACATAACTGGGTTTTCTTTACTTGTTTTTTTAATAGCAATTACAACCTTATTGCCCTCTTCCCATTTATCAACAAATTCAGTTATCATTTCAGGAGGGTCTTGAAAATCAGCCGCCATCTGTATTGAACAATCTGCATCAGTGTTGATAAGGCCATAAAAAGGGGAGCGTACAGGGCCAAAATTTCTAGCATTAAAAATGGCCCTAACTCTCTTTTGTTCTTTACATATATTTTCTATCAAATTTCTTGTCCCGTCTGTTGAACAGTTGTCTATTAATAAAATTTTGCAGTCATAATTAGCAAGACTTTTATCAAATACCTGAAGTATCGCTTGGCAAATGCTTTCTATGTTTTCTTTTTCATTATAGACAGGCAGTACTACATCTATGATTTTCATATTAGCTCCCAATTAACCTAATAAATCTATTAATAATTTGCAAACGAAATCGGCATCTTCTTCTAATAAATCTGCGGCAGATGGTAAGACAAGCCCGTATTGTTCAAATCTTGTGGCTACTGGATTATCGAAATGTATATCATCTTTAAATACTGGGAAGTTTCTCATACATGGAAACCCTGGTCTGGCGTGTAT
>JAVBKP010000072.1:0-14878 GCA_031553975.1 Anaerovoracaceae bacterium
GTAGATAGACGCGAGCTTGATAAAGGTACAAGTGCCAATTTTAAAGCGTATGCTGCATATGAGCCTGTTTCTGTAGATGATACAAAGCATACCTATCATCTAAGAAAGCAGCTGAAATCTCCTAAGTCAGGAATTATAGTGACCACAACATTTAAGCTAAATGTACTTGTAAAAGAATTTGAAGATGCACATGATAACAGCCTAGCCGATAAGAAAATAGTCTTCATTGTTGATGAGGCTCACCGCACAACCATGGGGCAAATGATGGGTTCAATTAAAAACTACTTTAAGAAAAATGGCTTGTTCTATGGCTTCACAGGAACACCACTCTTCGATGAAAATAATGTAAAAGGAAAAGTTAATGAAAAAAGCGAAGTCATTAACACAACTGAAAAACTATTCGGTCCCAACTTACATGACTATACAATTGATGAAGCAATTTCCGATGGGAATGTTTTAGGCTTTAATGTGGATTATATCAACACTGGCGAATTTAAAAGTTATGATGATTTAAGAGATGAGCTTATGGATAAAATCAAGGAAGAAAAGCCAGATGAAGCAGAGCAAGATATAGAACGTTTGGTATATAGTTGGTCTGAAGCGGAAGTAGAATCGCAAGCGACAAAGAGAAAGCTTCTTATTTATCAAGACGAAACCCATATCCCCAAAGTTGTTGAGCGAATTCTTGCAAACTGGGATAAACAATCACAAGAACGCCAGTTTAATGCAATTCTGGCAGTTGCCTATAAAAATCGTGTTATCGCCTATTATGAGGAGTTCAAAAAACAAATGATAGGCAGTGGTACGAAGTTAAATGTGGCGATGACATTTAGTTTTGGCAATGAGAATGACCAGGATAATATCGACCCCAAAATCATCAAAAGTATGTTTAAGGACTACGCAGGTTTTACAGGTATTGAATTTATCGCAGGTGATAAAAAACATGGCGAAGATGCTTATTTTGAAGACGTTGTAGAACGTGCTACAAGAGGCGGTAGCGGTAGAAACGAAAAAAATATTGATTTAGTAATTGTTGCGAAACAACTTTTAACTGGGTATGACTCTAAACGCCTTAATACGCTGTATGTTGATTGTTCGCTTGAGCTTCAGGGGTTAATCCAAGCTTATTCGCGCACAAATAGGGTGCTTGATAAATCAAAGGAATTCGGTAGTATTGTTAATTTTCAATATCCTAGAATGACTGAGGAAATTGTAAATACCGCTTTAGAATTGTATGGTAGCGGCGGCAAGAGCAGCACTGCCATTGTAGATCTCTACGTAACAGCCGTTAAGAAGTTTAAAATCAAAATTGATGAAATGCTGACCACATTACCAAACCCAACAGCATGGGCAATTCTAAAAGACAATGAAAAAGGAAAAGAAGCATTTATTCTTACATTTAAAGATGCCGCCGAGCAGCTTAATTTGGTTATGCAGTATTATGAGTTTGCTTGGGTCGATAGTGCTTTTGGTATTGATGAGCACACTTGGTTGCAGTATGTAGGCGCATATAAGAACCTAATCCATAAGCCGGGAACTCCGACACCATCTGCAATTATAAAGCCCCTTGTAGGCAAAACAAAACTGGCAGGAACTCAAGTGATAGATGCTGCACATATTTTAAGTTTAATTGGTTCTAAAGTTGATAGCAGTGGCGGTATTCAGACGGTAGATGATGAAACCTTGCGTATTATCCATGAGCAAATACAAGAACTTAGCAACATGGGTGAAAATGAGCAAGCCATGCTGTTAAAAGAATTTGTAGATACGGAGTTAGTTCCGGGAAATCTATCTAGCCGTATGAATTTTGATGAATCCTTTGAGGCTTGGAAAAAAGATAGACGGCAGAGCGTTGTGGCTGCTTTTGCCCATGAGTGGGGCATAGAGGTAGCAATGCTTAGTAAATCCGTAGAATCATATAATGATTCTCAACCGGATGTTGTTCCATACATAGAGGAACTCGTAAAGCATGTTGATTTTAATAAGGCGACAAATCAATTTGCAGGCAATAGGTTAAAACACGTTATGGCACTGACCAAGCAATTGCCGACATGGATAGCAGAAATTAGACAAAAATATAGCTGATATGGCAGAGCGCGACCATCGTTATTTCTTAATATTCTACATCAGATTTTAGAGTTTACACAAAACTCGGGATTGACCCTGCACAAACAAACCATAATTTGTTGCAAGGATTCATAATTAGTAGTATAATGAAAAAAAGAGCTTACCGATGAACGGTCGCTCCAAATATTGGAATAGAAATCTATCCGTCTAGTTTGAGAGCAGGACGGATAGTTTCTTTTTTGAACTAGTTGAACAGGATGTCAATTAGAAACTGTATAGTTACTTGTTTTTGATTTCTCTAAACAAGGCAAAAGAACAAGTGTTCTTGAGGTTATTTATAAAATAATTTTTAGGTTCGAGTCCCTTACGCTATGCCATAAAAAGCTCGAACCCTCAATCAAATATTTAAATAATAGGGCGTTTGAGGCGAGAGGGAATTCACATCTGCTTCGCTATGCTCGCATCTGCCGTCCTTCGCCATCTTTGTGGCTCGGACCAGCCCGCTAAAAATCATCCTTGATGATTTTCTATACGCTGTCTGCCCTTTCGGGTTCGATTCCCTCACGCCCTGCAAAAAAACAAAAACGCTCGGATATTGAAATCCGAACGTTTTTGTTTCTGGTGAGGCGAGAGGGAATCGAACCCCCGACCGACAGATTCGAAGTCTGCGACTCTCTCCGCTGAGCTATCGCCCCATAGGATGCTGCTTAAGTATATTTGTTATAGGTATAAGAAAATTACAAAAGCTAGCCTATTTAATATAACATTTTTCCTATGAATTTTCAACTAAATATAATAGAGAGTGTGTATAAAATTATTAGAAGCGTATAAAAGCTATGGAAATTATTTCTACAGTCTTGTTTTTTTGTTGCAAATGTCACGGAAAATATTTTTGTTAAATAGTAACATACTATTATAAGAAAATTAATTATGGGGCGGCAGTATAGTATGATACTGCTCGAAAGGGGTAAAAAAAATGACTATAACAAATGTTACAAAGGAAATGCTAATTGGCGATATTATGAAAATCGATGCTGGCGTTGCACCTATTCTGATGGAGGTTGGCATGCACTGCCTTGGTTGTCCATCATCACAGATGGAATCTTTAGCAGACGCTTGCGAAGTACACGGTGTAGATGTGAATGTTATTGTAGAAAAAATCAATCAATTTTTAGCGAATAAATAGGAGATATTCAATGAGCGCATTTTTAGGACCAATACATCATTGGCTTTTTACAAAGATACAAATTCAAGATCAGGCAACACAAAAGTTAATTCAGTTGGCTGAGGAAAAAGCTGGAATTAAAGGGCTTTACGAAAAATTAACCGCCCAATATGGGGAATTGGAAAATAGCCCGCTAGAAGACGTAATTGATGGTACAAACATTCATGGATGGTTACAAGAGAGGGTCTCACTGGTTGAATATAAATTTGCCGACGCAGTGACGACCATACTCAATGAAGATAAAGAGTTTATAGCAGATATTGAGAATTTATTTGTTGAAATAGGTAAAAATCATTCGGTCAGCAAACTTACTTCCGCCACAGACATTTTTAAAAATTTTGAAAATGTTTTCTTAGATGGAATGCCATGCGATAGGGCAAATGAAACGATTTCAGACGACGATGATGAAGTTGTTTGGAAAAGAAATGTATGCGTGCATCAGCAATATTGGGACCAAGTTGGTGGAGATATAGCAATTTATTATAAGCTAAGGGATAGACAGATAGAGGGGATGCTAGCAGAATCTCAGCTTATCTATGATATTGTGGATGAGAAAACCAGAAGAATAAAGAGGAAATAAATAATGAATGCAATAGAAAAAATGATTGCTGAGCATGATGAGATTCTCAAATTTAGTAAAGCCATTAGGAATGCTTGTATCAAGGCAATGGAAGGGGAACCCGTTTGTATTGAAGACTTCAGGGAGGCTATAGATTTTGTTAGGAGTTATGCAGATAAACATCACCATGGCAAAGAAGAGCAATTCTTGTTCAATGAAATGGTAAACCATCTAGGCAGAATGGGAAAAAACCTAGTTACCCATGGGATGATGGTGGAGCACGACCTAGGAAGACTTTATATGGCAGAACTAGAAGAGGCCTTAAATCAATATGAAAAAGAACCGTCTTCAGAAAATAAAATAGACATTATATCCAATGCTATAGGATATACAAAACTGATAAAACGTCATATAGACAAGGAAAACGCGGTAGTGTTTACGTATGCGGCTAAAAATCTGCCTGAGGATATTATCAGTGAAGTGGATAGGAAATCAGAAGAGTTTGAAAAGTTAGCGGAAGAGCAAGGCGTGCAACAGAAATATTTAGAGCTAGTAAAAAAGTTTTCGACAAAATATTCATAAATAAAAGTAAGAGGATATCAGCTAGAGAAATTCTAGCCGATATCCTTTTTTAATCAAATTTTGCGGTTGGGGATGCGGTTGGGGACGGTTCTAATTTAATGACCTATCGGTCACTAAATTAGAACCGTCCCCCTACTGTACGCTACTGCACGACCAGCTCGTCCCCTGTGATTTCTTGGTTTTGAATAGTATTGGCATTGGTTAAATTTGTGGTTTGAATATGTACGCCGATGGCTACGGCTATAGACTGTAAAAAGCTAGCAAATACAGCCTGCTCTGGTATGGTTAATTCGCACGCAAGAAGTTTTGCCACAGCAATGGATGTGCCATAAATTTGGTCTTCATGAATCATACTAAAACCTCCGTATCTTCGTTGGTATTTATATTATGCCACGGGGCAATATATTGTTCATGGAGGGCATATGTGGACGATTTTTGAGATCATATTTTTACTAATTATTTTTATTTGCTCTTGCTGTATGAAAACCAACTTTGGATCAAAAGATATATTTTTATTGCGGGTAGGGTTGTTTTTGACGATAGTAGCAGATTTTTTTATGGTTTACCTTGATAAGAATGCAATAGGGATATTCTTTTTTTGCATGGTGCAGATCACATACGCAATTCGCTATGATAGAAAAGGCGCACTCATCACAGCCAAGGCATTAACATGTATGATTGGGACGGTTCTAATTGTAGCAACAATATTTAGACCAGATGGTTTATATATTTTGGGAGCAGTATATAGTGTGTGTCTAGGGACATCTGTCTATAAGGCTCTAGCACTATGGAGGAAAGGCTACTACCCAGCTAGAAATAAATGGTTGATCAATGTCGGCATGATTTTATTTCTTCTATGCGATATAAACGTTGCATTATCTTATACTTTAGGGAATAGGATATTTTTCGCTTTAATATGGATATTTTATCTGCCTTCTCAAATACTATTGGTGACCAGTGGGTCAAGACAAGATTGCCCCAAATAAACGGAGGATAAGAATGAAGATTAATACTTATAGGACACAAATGGATTTGCCAGAAAGCTTTCCTGCCCAGCATCAAGAAAACCAACCAGGTGATGAATCGGCTATGATGCCACTGCCGATTTATGACAACCCTAACTATAAATCGGCTGGCCGGCTCGCCGGCCTCACCGCCCTAATAACCGGCGGTGACAGCGGCATTGGAAGAGCAGTAGCAATCGCTTTTGCTAAAGAAGGGGCTAATGTGGCGATTGCCTATTTGACACAAGAAGGCGATGCATTAGAAACAAAACGCATCGCCGAAAGTTATGGTGGGTGCTGCGAGATATACTCCTATGACCTGAGGGATGAGAAAGCGGCAAGTGCGCTAATATCGCAGGTAACGGGCCGCTATGGCAATATAGATGTGCTAGTGAATAACATAGCGGTTCAGCACCCACAACAGAGCATAGATAAAATAGACGCCAACCAATTAGACAATACATTTACGACCAATATTGGCAGCTATTTTTATGTCACATCTGCTGCGTTGCCCCATCTAAACCAGGGAGCGTCAATTATTAACAGCTCATCGGTGGTGGCATACAAAGGACATAAAACCCTGATAGACTATTCGGCTACCAAAGGTGCTATAACAGCATTTACAAGATCCCTAGCCCTATCATTAGCAGACCAAGGGGTTAGAGTAAATGCCGTGGCACCTGGACCAATATGGACGCCCCTTATTCCATCTAGTTTTACAGCAGAAGAAGTAGCCCAGTTTGGAAAAGATGTACCATTAAAAAGGGCAGGACAGCCCTTTGAAGTGGCGCCAGCCTACGTGTTTTTAGCCTCGGAAGATGCCGCCTATATTACAGGACAAACCATCCATGTAAATGGGGGAACGATAACAAACGGATAAATTATAGTAACTAGACAGTCTAATCATTGGGGACGGTTATAAATAGCTGACCTATTTGTAATTAATTTACACCCGTCCCCACCCCTCCGGTTAAGATTGACAAGAATTTGACAAACTTCGCCAAGCGTGCTATATTAATTACAATGAGCAAGGTCTAGCCAACATTGACATGTAGGGTTATAGTTTGTTTTTTTATGATTAAAATAAGGACAAGGGAGAATTGTTATGTTTAACAACATGCGGATTAGGACTAGGATGATTTTAGCATTTGCGGCCATTGTGGTATTGAGTATAATACTATCTGTCGCCTCAATTATGCAATTAAATACTGTAGCGGACTCTACGGATGTACTGTACAAGAGATCAATGAAAATCGTTGATTATACTTGGAATATGAGAGAAAGCATGGTAGGAACGAGGGCATTTATGCTTGATGCGGTTACTTGTCCTACTATTAAAGGCACGAAAACGGCAATGAGCAATGCGGATAATGCAGTTCAGAATATTAAAGATGTAGCGGGAGCGACAAAAAGTATCTTTACAGAATACGATACGGACACAGTTAGAGCCGAAAAAATGGAAGAATTTTTGGCATATTTAACCCAGCTAGAGCCGATACGAAATTCGATTCAAAGCAAAGCGTTAGTGCTAGACAATGACGCCGCCATGCAAATATTCACAGGTACATATACGCCTATTTATGAAAAAGCAAGAGCCATATTGGTTGAATTGAGCGAGACGGCTAGATTAAATGCAGATGAGGCCTATGAGGCAGCGCAGGTCGCTAAACAACAAGCTCTTATTATACAATCAGGGTTGGCCATAGTCCAAATCCTAGTGGCTATACTAATCGCTCTAACCATAACAAATAGCATTGTTAAACCTCTAATGATGCTTAAAAACGCAGCAAGCAATGTTGCTAAGGGTAACATTGATATAAACCTTGAATATAAGGGGAAAAATGAGTTTAAAGATTTAACAGATTCATTTGCAGATGTAATCACTGTGCTGAATGAGCTTAAAATATCAATGGCTCAGATAAAATCATGGGCTGTTGAAGGCAAGCTAGAAGAACGCACTGAGGACAATGGTCAAATTGAAGGTACATATAAAGAGATCATCACTGGGGTAAATGAAATAATGGATGTTGTAGTATCACACTTCAACAAGTTACCTGTTGCTATGTCCATAGTAGATATAGATCAGAATATCCTATTTAAAAATATAATGGTGGATACATATAAGAATACTGTAAAAGAAGAAGATATTAAAAGGGAAGTAAGCCCGTTCACCGATCACGATGGAAATCAAATAGGTGAATTGGTTCTAGGAATTGATCAGACGCAGGTCAATGCAGCCCAACGAGATTCAGAGGCGCAAGCGGCGGCAGTGCATGCCCAAATGGACATCGCAGCAAAGCAAGCAAAATACCAGGCTGAAGAGGTTGAAAAACTAATTGATGTCCTTGGAAAACTTGCCTCTGGAAAGCTGGACTTAGATGTGCAAGAGTCTTCTTATGATAATGATACAAAACAAATACATGAAAATTTTAAAAAAATAGGTAAAAGTTTACATGAAAGCTGTAGCAATATTAAGAGCTACATAGATGAACTTTCGGATGTTCTAGGCAGCGTAGCGGGCAAAGATTTGACTGTTGGCATCAACAGAGAATATCTAGGCGACTTTGCTACAATAAAGACTTCCATCAATCACATCTCTGACTCTTTGAACGAAGTGTTTGAAGAAATTGCAAGTGCCTCAAACCAAGTTAAAACTGCATCAGGTCAAGTAGCCGACTCTGCACAGATATTATCACAAGGCTCTACAGAGCAGGCAAGCGCCATTGAACAAATCAACGCCACCATAAATGAAGTGGCTATGCAGATAAAAAAGAATGCAGAGAATGCAAATAGAGCCAATGAAATTTCATTGACGGCAAAAAAAGACGCCCAAATTGGAAGTAGGCAAATGGCAGAAATGGTGGGGGCCATGGGTGAAATCGCAGAGGCTTCTAAAGGTATTGCTAATATCATTAAGGTTATTGAAGACATTGCATTCCAAACAAATATTTTAGCACTGAATGCAGCCGTAGAGGCGGCAAGAGCTGGGGAGCAAGGGAAAGGATTTGCAGTCGTAGCAGAGGAAGTGCGTAATTTAGCAGCACGATCCGCCGAGGCAGCAAAAGAAACAACAGCCTTAATAGATAACTCTATTAGTAAAGTGGAAGTAGGAAATAAAATTGCTGGTGAAACAGCAGGCGCTTTAGAAAAAATTGTAGAAGGTGTTACGGATACAGTAGATATTGTTGCAACCATAGCAGAGGCATCATCAGCTCAAGATGCGGCAATCACCCAAATTGAATATGGCGTGGAACAAATCGGGCAAGTAACCCAGAGAAATACTGCTACGGCACAAGACTCTGCTGCAGCATCCACAGAGATGTCAAGTCAGTCAGAAATGTTGCAAGACATGCTAGATGAGTTTAAATTGAAAGCCAGCCCTGCTATTAGAGGAAATGGTAGCGCTACACCTTTCTTGCCATCACCAAAACCAAAGTTCTAAATCCAAGTCCTTGCACAGACACCGCGCAAATGATAAAATGATATAAAAGTGTGTCGTGCTTTAGGAGATCAGATATGATGAATGGAAATAATAATTATGAATTAATGCTTGAGCATGTATCTGGAGCCATGGCAATAGATATGTTTGGAAGTATTACTTTTATTAGTGAAAAGACTGCCAACCGGCTAAATTCTTCCAAGGAGGACGTTGTTGGTAAAAAGGTTAAAGAAGTAGTACCCCATACGAAGATGATGGAAGGACTGCGGATAAAAAATCCAGAGGCTATATTTTATAATGGACCAGAGGGCATCAGTATTTGCATTCAGACACCGTTATACAAAAACGGAATACAGGTGGGCCTTTTAGAATATGATGCAGTTCGGGGGTCTGAACTACAGAATGATTTTACTGATAGCTATATATTGTTTCTAGAAGAGGAGATAAGCCATCTTAAACATGAACTTAGAAGTATTCATGGTACTAAATATTCCATAGAAACCATATCAGGTATCTCACCAGCTGTGTTAAAACTAAAAGAAGATATTAAAGCTGCTGCTAAGAGTAACTACCCTGTTCTAATAGTAGGGGAAGGTGGTACGGGGAAAGAGCTTGCTGCCAATGCCATCCATAACCTAAGCGAAAGACAAAACAAGCAGTTTGTCAAGATTGATTATGCAGATTTTGACCCAGATGCGGCGGAATCCGAATTGTTTGGACACGAGACTATGACAGGCATTAGCGCTGTGAAGGATGTAAGGAAGGGCAAGTTTGAGATTGCCAATGGAGCCACATTGTTTATTGACAATATCCAGAGATTTCCCTATGCTTTGCAAGAGAAAATATATAAGGTCCTGCAAAAAGGCGAGATTACTCGTGTAGGTTCATACAAACCGATTGGTATTGATGTAAAAATAGTAGCGGCTACAGACCAAGACTTGCGAGAATTGGTAAAAGAGGGGAGATTCCACGAAGAACTTCTCAAAAAACTCACCGCTATGGAACTCTATACACCGGCACTACGTAGCAGACTAGAGGACTTGCCAGCGCTTACTGACCACTTGGTTGGTTGGATCAATAAGGATCTGGGGACAAAAGTGACAAACATCAATCCTGTCGTATTGGAGGAATTTAAGCAATACCCATGGCCAGGAAATGTGAGAGAGTTACACGATGTAATAGAGCAGGCAGTGAGGAACGCAGAATCTGGTAGATTAGAGTTAGAGGACTTTGAGTTTAGGAACGGAATATTCGGAAGCAAATCATATACCTTATACGATGCCGATGTAGATCATAACTTGATTGAAGAAGCAAAACGAAAAGCCGAACGAGAAATGATTACCATGGCTTTGAAGAAATTTAACAACAATAAAAGTAAGACAGCGGAGTTTTTAGAAATAGCAAGGCCTTTGTTATATCAAAAAATGGAGCGGCTTGGAATAAAAAGATAAGGGTGGCAAAAGCCCTTTTGATTGTATAATAAAAGGTGTGGAACTTCCACACCTTTTGTCATAGTGTTTGTAGCATTAAAAATATCTAAATACCCCTTTAACAAGACCTAATATAGCAACGTCATTGACGATGATTGGGCTCATAGAAGAATTTTCGGGCTGCAACCTCACATGTCCTCCCTCACGATAGAATGTTTTGACAGTGCATTCACTTTCAAATCCATCGATCATAGCTACAACGATATCACCGTTACGAGCATCCTTTTGAGATTGTACTAGGATATAATCACCGTTGAATATGCCGACTTCGATCATACTATCTCCTCGAACTGTGAGCATAAAATGGTCATTAGGTCCTTTTCCTAGAAAGCGAGAAGGAATAGGAAAACTATCCTCTACGTTTTGTTCAGCTAGAATAGGGGTGCCCGCAGCAATTCTGCCTACCACAGGGATATCTACCACATCTGTACGTTCTACATTCTTATAACTCACTGCTGATGTTGGAATAATAGAATCGGTGCCATCATCTAAAATCTCAATGGCACGAGGTTTAGACGGGTCTTTGCGTATAAGTCCTTTCTTCTCTAGTTCGGCTAGGTCCTTGTGCACAGTCGAAGTTGACTTAATACCAAGCTCTGCGCAGATTTCACGAACTGTTGGCGGATACCCTTTTTTACGTGCTTCAGCCTTCATATATTCAAATATTTGTGTTTCGCGTTTATTTAAATCCATAACTACCCCCTTTGTTTTTTCTATTTTACCACAAAAAAGAACGCGTGTAAACATGCGTTCTTGAATTTGTTCGAATTACTTTTTCTTGAACTGAGCCCACTGAAAATATTTATATCCATAAGGGGAAGATATGACATTGGTAATTTTATCGGAGAGCAGGAAGCTATCTGATAAATACAGTAGAGGCGCAATAGCACAGTCATTGCCCATCATAAGGCTTTCAGCTTGGTATAAAGCATTCAATCGTATGGAAGCATTTGATGTAGTATGAGCAATTTCTATATAGGAATCATAGGCAGCACTTTTGTATAGAGCAGGGTTTTTCCCAGCGTCAGAGACAAAGGTATCTAAAAGGGCCAATGGATCATTATAGTCAGCATTGAGCGATACTTGCGCTATATCCCAATTGTGTCCATCATGGACTTTTTTCATTCTGCTAGGTTCAAAGCTAGTAATATTCATTTTGATGCCTAGTTTTTCATACCATTGCTGCTGGATGGCCACAGCCACATCCAAATTAATAGGTGTATTGTCTGTGATAAACTGTATCATCGGAAAATCCGCGCCATTTGGAAAGCCAGCAGCTTCTAACAGGGTCAGGGCCTCTGCTAGGTTAGCATCGTAGGCATTAGCGGAGGGATCAAAATACTGTTTTTTGCGATCACGAAAGTCTTTGCCCCCTAGCTTTATATCGGTAGGAACGAAAGCGGCTGCCGCCTCAGCATCTTGCCATATGCTTTTAACAATGAAATCACGGTCTATGGCAAGGCTTAATGCCCGCCGCACTCTTACATCATCAAAGGGTGCCTTTTGGTTGTTAAAAGCGTAGAAATAGGTCAAATAACTACTTTGCGTAGTAAGTGTCTTGTCTTCTTTGAATTTATTAAGCGGACCAGTAGAGGTTACATGGGCATACAGCACATCTTTCTTTTTAAAGGAATTAATAGCAGACACCTCTGGTAGCATTAAAAATTCGATGCGAAGGTTGGATATGCTATCTGTATTCCAGTAGTAAGAGTTCTTCGCTAAGGTCATAGAAGTATCACTAGCATAGGCAGAAAGTATGAACGGTCCATTTCCTACAAAGGAAGACGGGTTGGAGACCCAACTATTTCCGTACAATTTAATCACATCTTCCCGCAACGGATAAAAATATGGTCTTGCCACAAGATCTAGAAAAAAGTCGCAAGGCGCTGTCAAAGTTACTTCTAGGGTATGGGGATCGATAGCACGAACACCAAAACTCTCCATAGGAAGAAAATCGTTTCGTACGGCTTCACCATTTTTAATAAAGTCTGCTTGATAGGCATTCTCAGAACCAGTTTTAGGAGATACGAGACGTTGCCACGAATAGATAAAATCTTGAGATGTAACTTCTTGACCATCACTCCAATGGGCATTAGGATTTAATTTAAACGTATAAACCATTTTATTAGGGCTAATGGTCCAGCTTTGTGCCACACCGGGCACTATTTTGAGAGTCTCATCTACACTTGTTAATCCCTCAAAGAGATGCATTATATACGTGTACTCATCTGCAGTAGTAGCAAAGGTAGGGTCCAGGGTCTTAGGCGTTTGAGATATAGTGACAACCAAATCCTTTGCTTCGCCATTGTCAAAGCAACCACCAAAGCTAAAAGCCATCATTAGTATTAAAAGCAATAAAATTATTTTTTTCATAAATATTCCTCCAAGAATAATCTCTTATAGAATACCACAAAATGAGCATAAAAAAAAGGGCGGATAATCCGCCCTTCAATTAAGTAATAAGCTTTAATTAAGTAGTAGCTTTCTCTAGGCTAACCCAGTAGAAATATTTAAATCCAAGAGGACTGTAAATAACATTCTTTAGGTTAGGTGTTAGTAAGTAAACATCTGAGTAGAATGTAAGTGGAATTAATGCATTATCAGTGCCAACTAACAATTTCTCAGCGTCATGAAGTATTTGCATACGCTTAGCTGGATCCGACTCAACTTTACTTGCATTGATTAATTTATCAAACTCAGGGTTGTTATAACGGCAGTTTTGTTGAATAGAAGTAGACATGAACAGGTCAAGGAAGGTGTTAGGGTCTACATAGTCACCAATCCAACCATCACGAGCTACGTTCCAATCATCTTGGTGTGTACGAGTATCTTGGAATACACCCCATTCTTGCTTAGAGATTTCCATTTTGATTCCTAGGTTTTTCTCCCACTGTTGTTGAACAGCTTCAGCAATATCAATGTGTCCTTGTGTATCGTTAGTGATGAACTTAATCACAGGGAAACCTTTTCCATCAGGGAAACCAGCAGCAGCAAGAAGCGCTTTTGCTTCTGCAATGTTAGCTGCTAAATCGGCAGCCTCTGGATTGATGAAGTTACCACCGTTAGCACGGAAGTCAGAACCGTCAGCATCTGGAACGCCACGAGGTACGAATCCGCCAGCTGGACTACGTCCATCTTGCCATACTGTATCGACTAGGAATTGTCTATCAATCCCTAAAGATAAAGCTCTACGTACATTTGGATTGTCAAATGGAGGACCTGATTTAGCATTGATTGAGAAGTAGTAAGTTCCAAGTTGATCTTTCTTAACAAGGATTCCTTCAGCTTCTGCATTAGCAAGCTCTGTTGCTGGTAATGTATCAGCAAACATCAACTCGCCTGTTTTGAATGAAGCATAAATTGTGTTCTCATCAGCCATTAGAACGAATTTAAGATCTACATTAGAAATAGTAGAAGCGTTCCAATAGTTTTCATTTTTAGCCATGTAAATATAGCTATCGTGAGCCCACTCTGTGATTTTGAAAGGACCGTTTCCAATAAATGTAGAAGGGTCATTTGTCCAAGTCTCAGGGTTAGCTGTTACGATGTCTTCTCTTACAGGGTAAAGTGCAGGGAAGTTAACTAGTGACAAGAAGTAAGGACATGGTCCCTCTAATGTTACAACTAGTGTGTAATCATCTGGCATTGCTAATCCAAGATCAGCTGTTTCTCCAGCATTGATTTTTGAAGCATTTTTGATGTTGAAAGCCTGGTAAGCATACTCAGCTGCTGTAGCAGGATCGATTAGACGTTTCCAAGCATAAACGAAGTCTTTAGCCGTAACTGGCTCGCCATCGCTCCACTTAGCGTCTTTTCTTAGATTGAAAGTGTAAACTGTACCGTCTTCACTTACTGTCCAAGACTCAGCAACACCAGGTGCTACTTGTAGATTTTTATCGATTGTTGTTAAACCCTCAAACGTATGTGCAAGGTATGTACCACCATCCACAGAACTATTTAGTGCAGGGTCGATAGTTTTTGGCTCTTCAGCGAGGTTAATTGTGATAACGTCTGCTGTTGCGCCAGTGTTGTTGCCGCCACAGGCAACAAGGCTAAATGCTAGCATTGCAATTAGAAGTACTGCAAGAACTTTTTTCATTTAGAAATCCTCCTTTTCAATTTTTATTTGAAATTTATTATGAAATCAGATAATATATCTGAACATAACCGTTATAACAAATGACAAGCTACAAAGTGACCTTCGCCATAATCCTTAAACTCAGGAGCAGCATCAGCACATTTTGGCATTGCATTTGGACACCGTGTTCTGAATTTACATCCAGAAGGTGGGTTCACAGGTGAAGGTATTTCACCTTCCAGCAAAATTCTCTTATTTGCTCTAGCCAGATCATAATCAGCAAAAGGTATTGCAGATAAAAGTGCTTTGGTGTATGGGTGCTTTGGATTTTCAAACAATTCTTTACTATCGCAAAGCTCTACAATAGCCCCAAGGTACATTACGGCAACTCTATCACAAATGTGTCTGACAACAGACAAGTCATGAGAAATAAA
>JAVBKP010000101.1:0-51038 GCA_031553975.1 Anaerovoracaceae bacterium
GCTTGGTTGAGTATATTGTTCTTTTGGAACTCTACTGTTGTCTCAGCCATATCAGTGTCTCTTATACGAGATTCTGCCTCTTGTAAGTTCTCCATTTGTGTAGAAAGGTTTCTCACTGTGGATTCTGCTTGGTTCGATCTAGCTCCTATACTTGCTCTTAGTGTGTTCAATGAATCTACTGCTGTTCTTATTGTAGCAATGGTTGAACCAGATGTAATAGCCTGCACTTGAGTCAATGCACTAGAAGTATCAGTAACACCAGCTTTTCCAAGTTGCGCTGTACTTAGCAAGCTAAGTCCATTCATTTCGCCTGAAACGAATTTCTTGATAGCATCAGAGTAAGCAGTAATTGTTGAACCGATGTTTCCTGTTGCTGTACTGTTCATCATTACGCTTCCACTCGCCGCTGCTCCATCTCCAGACTGTGTTGCAAGCTGCTGGATGTTAACCATGATATTGGATATCTCGTTTAGCGCTCCGTCTGCTGCATTTGTAAATGCTACTAAGTCTTGTTGGTTGGATTTAGATTGTTTTAGGAAAGCAAGCTCCCCTCTCATTTTCTCCGAGATAGCAATTCCAGCTGCATCATCTGCTGCTCTGTTGATTCTTTGACCTGATCCTAATTTTTCTAATACTTTACCTTGTGCACTGTTTACATTAGCCAAATTGTTTGAAGTGTTCATTGCCACTACGTTGTGATTAATTCTCATTTTATGTTCCTCCTTGAATTATGTTCGACATCCTTGCCGAAATATTATTATTTATATATAACGGTCTCGAGAATTATCTCAGAAGACCAGTCACAGACTGAGGTAATTGGTTGGCCTGAGAAAGCATTGCTGTAGCTGCTTGATTGAGGATATTGTTCTTTTGGAACTCTACTGTTGTCTCAGCCATATCAGTGTCTCTTATACGAGATTCTGCCTCTTGTAAGTTCTCCATTTGTGTAGAAAGGTTTCTCACTGTGGATTCTGCTTGATTAGACCTAGCTCCTATGCTTGCTCTTAGTGTGTTCAATGAATCTACTGCTGTTCTAATTGTTGCAATATCAGATCCAGCTGTGATTGCTTGCACTTTGTCCAGTGCACTAGACGTATCTGTAACACCGGCTTTCGCAAGTTGGGATGTGCTTAGCAAACTAAGTCCATTCATTTCACCTGCAACGAATTTCTTGATAGCATCAGAGTAAGCAGTGATTGTTGAACCGATATTCCCTGTTGCTGTGCTGTTCATCATTACGCTTCCACTAGATGCTGCTCCATCTCCTGACTGTGTGGCAAGCTGTTGTATGTTAACCATGATATTAGATATCTCGTTGAGTGCTCCATCTGCTGCATTTGTGAAAGACACTAGGTCTTGTGAATTTGATTTAGATTGTTTTAGAAAGGCAAGTTCCCCTCTCATTTTCTCTGAGATAGCAATTCCTGCTGCATCATCTGCTGCTCTATTGATTCTTTGACCTGATCCTAATTTCTCTAATACTTTACCTTGTGCACTATTTACGTTGCCTAGGTTATTTGCAGTGTTCATTGCTACTACGTTGTGATTAATTCTCATTTTAAATTCCTCCGTGAGTTTTCGTTCCGGCATCCTTGCCTTTACGTATTAAATTTGATTTGATACGTCCGCTCCTAATTTGCGGTTGTTGTATCACCCTTACACCTATACTATCGGATAAAATTAAAAAAGTTTATATCCTAATTTAGAAAAATTCAATTTTTTTCTAAATTAGGATATAAACATTGAAATTCAAGGATTTTAAACTTTTGCTTTCCACTGAGAGATAAATCTTACCGCCTCATGTATATTTGTCACTCCGTGATTTGAGCCATCAATAAATATAATACCATTGTCATTGGGCACATGGGATTCAGCATAGGTTTTTTTAGTAGGAAAACCTACATTTTTTTTCCTAGATTTTCTATAGTCATCGCTCAATGCTACTTCAACGAAAGGTTTAAACCAATTATAAAATTCTTCGCTATGGTATTTGGATGCTTTTTTTAATGATTGAACATGTTCAATGTATCTTATATCTTGGGGATTTATACGATCAAGTGCCTGTTCAAAAGCATCTTTGAATATATCTTCTGATACTCCAATCCCCGCACCTAGTCCCATCCCCTGCAATCTAAGTAACTGATTTATTAATATGGTATGATCCCAATTGGTGCATGGCATTAATTTCTCAAACCCTTGTTCTGGTTCTACTATTCTAAGAATTTTCTGCCACTCATCTATTAATTGTTGTGTCTCTTTAGCATCTTTGATTCCAACTAGATCCCTTGCGCCAATGCTCTTTCCGCTTTGTCCAGCGATAGTAATTGGTTTCATAATATAAGGAATATCTTTGTTCAAACATAAATTAAGTATGCCTAAATAAATATCTTGACCTATGCCTCCAATGAAGGTTCCTGTAGACTGGATGATCTTTTTTATATATGACCGCCGCATCCCAGAGTTAATGTAGCACATTGGGAGCGTATACAGATCCACTTTCCTCAATACTGCTAATTGCAATAATTCTCTGGCTGAAAATCTTTCAACTTTATTTGTAAAGTCAAGACTTGTGAACCCAATCAAATCTTTTTTGCTTGGCATAAAATTAGACCAAAAATATGTATTGCGATTCCATGCGATAACATCATCATTAGGATAATCTTCTAGATATTCTGCCAGTGTCTTGAGTCCATCTGGCATGATTCCATCATCAGAGCCAAGTCCAAAGATGAACTCACCCTTTGCATGCAAGTATGCAAATTCAAAGCTCTTAGGTAAGCTAAGCGGTCCTGGTGTGTGGTAGTACTTAATCTTAGGTTTTTTGCCTTCGGCTATTGTCTTTTGATTTAACTCCTCAGCAAGCAGAAAAATCGTGTCATCACCTGGGTCACCGTTATCACTCAGTACTATTTCGTAATCCTCAAAGTCCTCCTGCTCGAGGCATGTTAATAGGGTATACCGTAAGGTTTCGGGACAGTTTCGGGTGGCGATGACTATGCTGATTTTGCATTCGTTGGGCGCGTCTAGGGCTTCTGTTATGTTGAAGTTGTAGATGGCTGAGTATATTGACTGATATTCTCCTATTTCATACATCCGCATATCATTTCTAGCGGCAAAAAAAATACTAGATAGTTGTAGCTTGGCAATTCCCTTTTCAGATAATATAGACTGGCATACTTGCTCATCCGCAATAAATAGGAATCGCCCCTCTCCTTGATGCTTCTTTGTAATATAAGTGAGTAACATTCTTGTTGTTACAATTGTATTTTGAGTGCTATCATGAATTAATTTGAGCGGAGTTAAAAAAGTAACATTCCCATTTAATTCCTGATTATTTAACGATATGTAAACAATATCCTCTTCTATATAGTTGAGTTCATTTACGATTACGTCTACAGGCTTTCGAATATAATATACCCTCTTCCCAATATTCGATAAACAATTAAGCAATAGATCCATACTGTATTGATCTTGATTATCTGTTTCCGCTAATATATATATATTATTTATATCATTAAATGCTGTCGTCACCATTTGACAATCTTTGATGCCTGCAAATTCACGCTCAAACTCTTCGAGCGATGGACCATTTATAGCTTTCGCCAACGCACAAGCATTAATTAATCGTGCTTGATAAAAGTATATATCTACAAGCGTACTTTCATCTTCTTTCATTGAGGTTCCACTTAAGATAAGCTTTTCTTTTTCTACTGCCTCCTTTGCTACTGCCGTAACATAGTCCTCAATTTCTTTATCAGCACCACCATTAAAATAAATATAATGTTTCCAGTAATGCACATTCCACATCTGTCCGTAATGTGTATGTATTTTACAGAGAATTTTTAAAGTTTCTAGATGATCCATTGATCCCACTGTTACAGTCATTTGAGATAATTGGGTTTCCGCTTCCGCATACAATCCTTGTTTTATTAGATTTAAAATTTTTTTATTTTTCACGAGATTTTTCCCCTTTTGATAATTACTTGTGCAAATATTTGAACCAATCTTTTGTCGCAATCTCTATATTCTCAGGTGTCCAAACTGGCGCCTCTCGCCAATAATCAATATTGCCCAAAACTTTCGAAACCCCCTCTTCTAGTGAAACCTTTGCTTGCCAATTTAGGATTTTTTTTATTTTAGACGTATCCGCAAAAGTACACTCTGGTTCTCCTGGGCGTTTAGGCAAATAAGCCACTTCCCCTACCAATAATTGCACTAGCTCGTTTATCGAATAGCTATTTCCGCTTCCCACATTAAATACTTCATTCTTTATATCGCTTATGGCTGCTGTATAAAATGCATCTGCAACATCTGTAACATATGTGAAATCTCGTGTTTGTGCGCCGTCACCTACAACCGTAAAAGGTTTATTATTAAGTTTTTGAGCTAAAAAAACCCCAAAAACAGCTCCATATGTGCCTGAAGTTCTTGATCTTGTTCCGTATACATTGAACAGCCTCAGACTAATAACCGGAAGCCCATATACTTGTCCCCAATGCATTACAAGTTGTTCCCCAAGATATTTAGTGAGTGCATATGGATATTGGGGAGAGGTTTTTTCTGTTTCCTTAGTCGGGTAATGGCTAGGAATACCATAGCAAGATGACGATGCTGCGTATAAAACTTTTTTAACATTGGATTTTTTAGCAGCTTCTAATACATTGAATGTTCCATCAACATTTGAGCGAAAATATTGTTCTGGCATCTGTATAGATGGAACAATATCAGCTAAAGCCGCCAAATGAAAAACATAATCAATCCCTTCAAAGTATACGTCTATATTGGCATTTATATCTATTTCTACTACTTTCAAGCTCGGATAATCACAACAATGGTCAAGATTTTCTTTTCGACCTGTAGACATATTATCTAAAACGATTACATCATGTCCCTCTATAAGCAATCGCTCTACAAGATGTGATCCGATAAATCCGCAACCACCTGTCACTAAACATTTCATATATACTTTGCCCCCTTTAAAATTTCTCTATGACCATATAATTAATTTAAATGTTGAATGAATATTTGCATAATCATATGATCAAACACTAGATGAATATCTTCTACTTTCTGCATATCGTTGATTGGAACGTGCAATCTATAATCCGAAAGCGACTTCAGTTTACCACCATCATATCCAGTAATCCCTATAACTACGCATCCAAGTGTTTTTGCAAATTCTACAGCCTTTATCACATTTTTTGAATTTCCGCTGCCTGATATTGCAATAACCATATCTGCTGGATTTAATCTACCTTCTAACTGAAAAGAAAATACGTCATCAAACGAAATGTCATTTGCAATAGCCATGAGCGTCGGAACATTGTCATTTAGACAAATAAAGTTAAATTTTGAAGTTAAATTTTCACTTATGCCTTTATTAAAATCACAAACAACATGCGATGCTGTTGCAGCACTTCCACCATTTCCAAAAATATAAATATTCCCCTTTGTCTGGCGTTGTTCAGCTAGCACGTTCATTACTTTATCTATTTCGTCCGCATCTAATTTTTGAATTGTATCTACCAGCTCTCTCAGGTAGCTATTAATTTCATTTTTAAAATTCATCTCCACCAATATACTATCTGCAAAAGATAGATATAATCCCCCTTTACTATTAGTTAACAGCCTCTTCGCTTACAATTGTGGCATACAATACCGTATGATTGTCTCCACGAATAATACATCTGTATTCTGGCACTAACTCTTTAATATAATTGGGAATAGCATAAACATCTTCAAGTTTGTGATATATGCAGATTGCAAGTTCTGGCTTGTATTTTTGAATGGTTTTGGCGGCTCCTTTCAAAGCGTCTAACTCTGCCCCTTCTATATCCATTTTTATACAAAGCTTGCCTACCACCGCTAGCTCTATTTCGTCAAGTTTTACTATATCAATCTCAGCGCTTCCCTCTTTGTCTATACGTGAAAGTACTCCTTCATCATCAACAAACTTAACTCTTTTTGTCTCTGCCGCTAATCCCATTTTAAAAAGCTTGCTTCCAAAATCCTTCTCACTATTATTGACTACTGATACTAACTTTTCATATGCTAGATCTGTAGGTTCAAAGGCATAATATTTTTTTATACAATTTGAAAATCTAGCAGTAAAATCCAAAAATGTATCTCCATCAAAAGCACCAACATCAACAATAGTTAATTCACTAAATCGATCTAGTGTTGTTTTTTCGCCAGAGAAATACCTATGCTCCTCTCCTTGCCCGTTCTTATCAAAAATTTGATTTATTTTTACAAAAGGTTGAATTTGATTGAGTGAATGGTCATTTCTATAAGCAAATATCCACGGTAACACCGCTCTTGTATATTTATCGTTTTTATCATATAATACAGCTGTTTCTTCCAACGTGAAAAAAAATGAATCTTTCCCAAAAAGTTTTTGAAACAGTGGATAGTAGTAAAACGGATTCTTTAATTCCAATAATTCAATTTCTTTTTTTACATTTGCGCGATAAAGTGATGCTATTATAATTGGTGTATTCTGCATTCCTTTTACTTCTATTGGTGATATAATAGGTAGTCCATGAAACATCATGCCTTGCTTTTTTATATCACTATCAACAAAATTTGTAACATATTTAGCATATCCAATTTTTTCTAGAAATCGAAAAGTAGCATCACCACCACCACCAGCACCCCAAATTAAAAAATCCCCTGGCATTTGTTTTTCAAAGTCATCCACTAAAATTGTTTTCTCTATGGTCATGTTTAATCCTCACTCTACTAATCTTGCATATTTTCAATTTCTTCAATAATTTGTATATGGGATATTCCATTTGCTTTTTTCACGTTATCATACGAACCATATCCCTTGCAAAATATATCTTGTAAAGCAATAGATTTAAATTTTACAAAAGTATGATTTTTATATAATACTTCTGTAATCGCTCCACCAAGTCCACCATAGCAATTATGCTCTTCAACTACAATAACCTTTCCCGTTTTTTGTGCTTCTGAAACAATCATTATTTCGTCCAATGGTTTAATTGTTGGCAAATTAACAATATTTAAACTAATACCTCTATCTTTAAGAACAGAATTTGCTGTCAGCACTTCTGAAATAATTGATCCAGTGGAGAACACCGTGACAGATTCACCCGCTTGTATTAAAATTCCTTTTCCAATATTAAATTCATAGTCACTATTATATATTTCTCTCTCGCCTGATTTTCCTAATCGAATATACACTGGTCCAACATGATTGGCCGCCGCATTCACTACCTTGACCACCTCTTTTGGTGATGCTGGGGAAAGAATCACTAAATTAGGTAGTACTCGTAGTGCCGCAATGTCTTCTGTCGCATGATGTGTAGGTCCAAAATTGCTACTGATAATTCCTGATGCATAACCAACTAATTTAACATTCTGATTTTGCAAGCAAGCGTCCAATCGAATAAACTCATAGGCTCTGTTTACTAAAAAGGCACCCATAGAGTACACAAAGGGAATTTTTCCGCTGCTTGCGAGCCCAGCAGCAATACCAACAGCATTCGACTCACAAATCCCAACCTCTAAAAATTGCTTGGGATATCCAGACATTATTTTGTCAAACATACCTGAACTTGTATCTAATCCTACTGTAACAATGTTTTGTTTTTCTTTCGTTAGTTCTTCAATCGCTTCTGCATAGGCCTTTCTCATAAATTCTCAACCTCATTTTCCGGGATCTTTAGCTCAAAGGCTCCTTGTTTTATTTCATCGCCTTTTGGAAGTCTCGTATGCCAGTCCACTTGATTTTCCATATAGGAAACACCTTTGCCTTTTACCGTATGTGCAATAATCACTTTTGGCCTATCGGATGTAAATGCAAAAGCTTGCTGTAATTGTTTAAAATCATGTCCATCAACTTCTATAACATGAAATCCAAATGATTCCCACTTTAGGGCAAACGGTTCTAGATTTGATACCATTTCGATGCTTTGACTCGCTTGAAGTTTGTTATAGTCGATAATAGCCGTAAAATTTGATAAATTGTGGTGGGCGGCCGTAATCGCTGCTTCCCAAACAGATCCTTCTTGGCATTCTCCATCACCCATTAACACATATGTTTTATATTGTTCATCGTCTAGCTTGCTTGCTAAGGCAATTCCAACCCCAAATGGCATCCCATGTCCCAAGGCGCCAGTGGAAGCTTCCACCCCATTAATTTCGTCATTTTTAGGATGACAACCGAGCTTAGAATTTGGCTTACAAAAATAATCTAATTCTTTTTCCGAAAAAAAACCTGCTTTTGCTAGCGTTGCATAAAGAGCCAATGCCCCATGCCCCTTACTTAGAATAAATCGGTCTCGATTGGATTGCTTAGGATTTGCAACATTATATTTTAACACATCTGAAAAATATAATATTGTTATGATTTCGACCATAGAAAATGACGATGCAATATGCCCCGCTTGTCCTATAATTCCTGTTTTGAAAATCTTCTGTCTAATCTCTAGTGCAATATCTTCTAATCTGTTTGTCTTCATTCCAACACTCATAATCCCTAATTTCTTAATTGGGCACAAAATAGTTTTAATGCTCTTTGTGGTTCCATTGTAGTAAATCCAAGTTTGAGTGCTTCCTGCACATCAATCATTGAAGGATGTTGCATACCACCTACAAACATTTTTTCCTCAAGTTCGGATGTGGAATTAATACTACTTTTCATAGTCTGAATCACGTCTAATATTTTAAGACTCTCTATTGAAGCGAGTCCGATAATCCCTGTATGCTTTTCAGCTATTGATTTCAAAATAAATGAGGACAAATCATTAACATGCATAAAATTGTTGTATTCTTTTTCAGGATTGAAATATGAAATTTTTTCGTTGCCTATAAGCTTTCCTGCCAAAGTTGGAATCCATGGTTTTGTCAAATCGCACCCCTCACCGATGATTCTAGGCAACCTTAATGTCAGCTTTAATGGCACATTTGCGTTCATAATATATTCTTCTGCAATGTATTTGCTCATTCCGTAAATCCCTGGATCAATCCGTGGACTTGATTCATTTACAATTGTATCGGTCTTACCATAAATAGATACGGTGGATAAATAAATAATTTGCTCCACCTTTGCTTTTTCTGCAAACGCAGCAATTCTTTTGGTAGCAAGAATATTATTTTGAATTAATTTATCTACATTGTCTTCATCGACTTCCGCGGCACAATGAATAATAATATCTGCCTCTTGCAATGGAGGCTCTTCATTTGCTAAATCGCACTGTAAATACTCTATCTCCAAATCTAATGGAGTATCACGCCTATAGGTGCCATAAACTTCAAATCGACTTTTATCTAAGTACTGGGCTATATTTTTCCCTATAAATCCGGATGCCCCCGTTATCAATACTTTATTCATGCTTCTCCCTTTTCACCGAATTTCTCAGCAACTATTTCGCTTGTTTTTTGAAATGAAATAATCCATATATACTAGCCTGCTTTGGGTCTACCCCATTTTCTAAAATCGCATGCGCATTAGGGGTAGGATCTTGATTTTCGTAAAGTCCATTGCTTGTAGCGCAAGAAAACTCAATCAGTTCCATTTCATCTAACGCTTGTGTTATTGTCTGCGGATTGAAAACCCTGTGTGCATTAAATGATAATTGATTACTACTTCCAACTGGAACTGAAATATAAAAATTTCCGTTAGGGCAAACTACTCTTTGCATATTTTTTAGAGCAATAAATACTGCATCAGGATCTACCTCATCTCCATACCTACCTAATCCAAAATGCTCTATCGAACATAGCGCGGAAAGCGAGTCGATTGAATTATCTTCAAATCTAGCCAGTGTAGTAGCATCTTCTTGTATAAATAGTAAATTTTCATCAAAAGAGTTTTCATACTTTCGAATATCAATCAAAGTTACGCGTGTTTTAAAGCTAAGCAAGTGTGTTATAAAACCGTCAATTCGTGATCCAATATCCCAATGCGTTTTAGGGCGTGCTTCAAAAACTTTTTTTGCTCCCCATAAGTCCTGCTGTAAATACAAATCACTTCCAAGCGTTCCTGCAGCAGCTCTCCAATCAGTTAAGCATGGATTTTCTAAGTCATCATCGATTTCAAATTCTTTTTTCCCAGCATTAAGCTCTTTGTACTTTTTTAAATCATTATCAAATTTTTCATAATCTTCTTTCATCGCAAATTCATAAAAAGGCGCATTATATGGCCGATTTATAGATTTGTACATATCGATGCACAAAATATTCGGATAGAATGACTTCATCTCTTCTAGCATTTCAAATCTGTATGCAAATGATGAGATTATCATCACCTCAACTTCTTTTTCGCTAATTTGATCAACAGTATAGATAGGGTACGGCAGCTGATCTTCATATGCTTTATTACTATCAAAGATGCCCACAATGTTTTTTTCAGCATGCCCAACCTGATTGAGTAGACAAACTGTATGTTTTCCGGCACCGCGGATTCCTATTTTTGCATGTTTATCGATCTTGTCCCAGAATTCTAATATTTTGTTCATTGATTTTTCTCCTAAATAAAATTGACATGATTTTCATCAATGCCTAAAATTGCTTCTAGCAATTTATTTCTCTCATCAAATACACAAACATTTTTGCAATGCTCTTGTGGATTAAATTGCTCGGTTTTGTTCATTGTTTGTTCGCTGAACCATGTATCTTTAAAAGAGTTCTTTGTTAAATCCCCAATTTCAGCATCCTCTTGGTATGACTTCTGATGGCATGAGTATATTTTACAATTCGCAGCAATAACAGTAAAAAAATTAGTAATATGACATTTTTCACAAGGTCTTGCAACCATAGGTGTAAATTCTAAATCTGATTGATATTTATCTATAATGTTCAAGTTAGAATCCCTAAACTTTTCTTTTGCTATATTCAATTGTGCTATCGCTTTATCTTTAAAGTTTTTGTGATAATCTAAGAAATCATTTTTTGAAATCTGCGGTGAAAACTTTACATTATTGACTCCTATAGAGTTTGCCAGCTCGCAAAAATCAATAATCTGATCAAAATTATCTTTTGTAACAACATAATTAATACCGAGTTCACATTCAATAGGTTTGATTTTAGAGAACTGTTTAATGTTATCAATAACTTTATTGAAAGTATCTACTGAACGAATCTTCTTGTAGGTGATTGTATTAGCAGAATCTAAAGAAATCCGAATCCATTTAGCGAAAATTGCTTCTTCAAATACTTTGTCTAGGGCCTGTCCATTCGTAATTATCGAGAAATCAATTTTCTTTTCAACTACCATTTTCAGTGTTTCTTTAATATACGGGTAACATAGTGGGTCACCTCCACCACTAAATGTAATTGCCTTGACCTTCATTTCATGAATATCTTGAATAATTTCTTGCATTTTCAGCCATGGAATAAAGTCTGACGACCTAATCTCACGTCCCTCTACGATTGCATCTGCCGCATAGGCACAGTAGCTACAGCTCTGATTACACACATTCGTTGGCTTTATTCTCACATAGATGGGGGCAGTCCTTTTATTCTCAATAAATGATTTCAATTTGTCTGTATGGCGTAGAATCTTTAAATCACTATAAGGCGTTGCTGTAATCAATATTTTTCCCTCATTTCACTATTTCGTTTTCCTGTTTGGTTAGGAAAGATGCAAATGCACGCAAGTCATCAAATATGTAGTTTGGCTCCACTGGAAATTCTAAACCATTCTTACCATATCCAGTTCTTACTAAGACTGTCTTTACACCAGCGTTCTTTCCTGCTAAAATATCAGAAGCCCTGTCCCCCACCATGAATGACTTTTGGGGGTCAATATTAAATTCTTTTATGGCTCGTTCAAAAAGAGCAATACCTGGTTTTCTGCAAAAACAAGACATTTTTTCATTGTAGTGCGGGCAATAATAAATTTGATCTAGGTCTAATTCTTCTTTCAAATATTCATGCATTGATATTAAATTAATTTCGGTCATCAATCCTCTTGCGACAGCTGATTGATTGGTTATGACAACCGTTTTAAATCCGAACAGCTTAAATGCACTCACACATTCCCTTGCATAGCTTTCAATTTCAAGGTCTTCTAACTTTGTGACATAGCTTTTTTCCTTACATATGACGCCATCTCGGTCTAAAAATATTGCTTTGCTCATTTTATCACACATTTAAAATCGTTGATACATATTTCAATAGCTTAACTTTATCTATTGCCTCAGAGTTGCCTAATACATTTGCAATTTGTCCCCCAGCAATGTTGCCGAGAAGAGTAGCAATCTCAATAGGTATATTTAAATATGCGCACAAGCATGCTATTGCAAAAAAAGCATCACCTGCACCGACAGTATCCTTTACATTTAATGTCACAGAAGGCATTATCGATAGCTTTCCTAAAGAATCTTCACCCATAGCACCCGCTGACCCTAGAGTTAACCATCCATGCTTCGCATTTAAATGTTCTTTTAATTTTTTTAATAGCACGCCTCGTTCAGTTTTGTCATCATGAAAAGCCATCTTGATCTCTTTTTCATCCAGCACAAAGGCATCCGCACGATTGTATTTTGTGATAATATTTAGTCCATAGTTCGATGAGTTTGTTTGGCAGTTCAAACAAACAAATTTCCCTTTGCTTTGAATAATTTCCATGGCCTCTTCGTCAATCAATCCATGTCCATAATCGCAAAGAACAACTATATCATGATTTTTTATATTTTCCTTCAGTTTGTCATAAAATATTTCCCGATCAATCTTAGCTTGCTCTTCATAGTTTTGAATATAGTTTATTGAAAATATTTTATTATATTCTTCCCGCAACTTATTTTTATTAATATATTTTCTTTTTATAATCGTCTTGTATCTACCATTAAAATCCAAATCTAATGCCATCTTATCACTTAATTGGTTTGTAACAATATGATTTATTTCGTTTTCAGCACCTACCATTGTGCATAGCGTGACATTTTTGCTAAGTCCTGCGAGATGTTTTGCAATCGCAAATGCACCGCCCAAATATTTTTCACTTTTATTGGAAATCGCTGAAATCGCTTGATCTTTTGACATTAGACCTTGTACTTGACAAAATTCATATTCATCAATGATTGCTTCACCTACAACAAGTACTTTTATATCTTCAAAGCTTTCTATATACCGTCTAATCATTTCCCAATTATATTCTTTTTTTATTGATCTAGAGCACTTTAACAATTCCTCAGAAATTAGTGAAAACGAACTGTTTAACAGCTTAGTGGAACTAAATATCGCCCCCTCTGTAAAAGCAATTTTCCCACCATATCCCTTAACCGCAGCGGCTTCTTTATCGATATTCGCTGTAACATCATTTTCAGAAACAGCATATTCTTTTCCCTTTATATATAGGTCAGGTTGAATGATATTAATTATTTCTAATGCAGTGATGGCTTCACTTAAAAGCACATAGTCCACCATTTCAAGAGCGGCTAAGCTCATGAGTCGCAATTCATCATTGAAATACGGTCTGTCTGGTCCCTTTTGCACATAAGAAGATGCAGTGATCGATACAACTAAAATATCACCCATTTTTTTTGCTTCTTCTAAGTGAATAATATGTCCTGGATGTATTAAATCGAATACGCCATGGCAGTGAACTACTATTTTATTCTCTTCTCCAAAGCTTTGCCTTAACGTTGCAAATTGTTCTTTAGTCACTATTTTAGTATTCATTCTAACCTCCTGTGCCAAAATTTTTCTTAACAATTTTTTAGCTTTATTAAATCATTTGTTATGACATTAACCACTGTCATTTCTGAAATTAGTGCTAAACTTTCACCTTTTGATAAATAAGTAAGGCTACCTTGTTCATCCCTTGATTGTCTAAATTTGCTTGGAGTAAATTTTTCTTTAGATATCAAAATATTGGCTTGTTGGATTAATGCTATTTTTACAAAAAAAGCATTGCATCCATTGTTATTTGTACAAACTAGTGTATATCCTTTTTTTTCAGCTAAATATATAAGTGCATTTAATGATGCTCCAAAATATAAATTAGAGTAATGAGCTTTTGTCCGTTGAAAATCTTGTTGATATGGAATCGTGATTGTAGCCTTATCTCCAAATAAGGCATTATATTCACAAATTACAATTGAAGGTGAAATTACGTCAATGGCTTCCCATACCCAATAGTCATTTCCATCGATATCAATTGATAAAATACCTACATTCTTTGAAAATTTAGACTCCTCAAGTAGCTCATTAATATTATTTTTTGTAATAAATGCTTGCTTGGCTGTCAAATCATACTTCCAGTAAATCGGGTCATTTTTGATATAATTAATATTTTTTTCACTTCCATCAATTACGAATCCACTCCAATTGTCATGTAGTAATAAAAATCTAGTATTTGATTCTGTATAGTTTTCAACACCAAACTCTATAAATGTCGTGTTCTCTATTGTAAGATTATTTATCAAGTACTGGATGATTCCATCTTCACCAAATTGTGAAAATACTTTAAACTCCAGCTGCTTGTAATCCTGCATCTTCTCCCATTGTTTTCGCAAATTTTCTAAACAAATTTTCCCGAGCAAAAGCTTTTTATCATCTTCTTGTTTTGCTATACAATCAACTTGTTTTTTTATGCCTTTAAATCTAATTTGATTTGGCATCTCTATTATTGTCGAGTCAATCCCATAACATTTAGACAATTGGTCTTTCATTTCTTCATAGTAAACAAATGAGGTAATCAAAACTACATCAAATTCATGGTCTGCAATTTGACATGGTTTAATAAATACATACTCGTCGGTTTCCACACTTATGTTGTTATCACTAATGCCTACTATTTCATAAGTTTTACCTAATTCATATCGTAATTCTTTCCAATCACTTCCTAATCCGAATATAATTGCTTTTTTCTTCATGATTTTAGTGCCAATTTGCCCCTCTAATTTATTTTAAATTCTTTGCGTACTAAGAACCTATTTTTTAAACTTTAGAATCTATTGTCGCATACATTACCGTTTCTGAATAGTTAATTGAATTATGCCTTATAAAAATTTTGTACTCGGGGACGAGCCTTTTTATCAGCAATGGAATTTCCCAGAGATCTGATGCTTTGTGGTATATCGATATGGCTAGTTTAGGTTTATCATTCATCAATATATTCTTTGCGCCTAATAAAGCATTTATTTCAGATCCTTCAATATCCATTTTAATAAAAGTTACTTTTTTGTCAATTACATCATCAAGTCGAACAACTTTTATTTTAAGGTATGAATCTTCTGTCACGGCAGAGCTACCATTGCCTAAAGCATCAAAATAAATTTCTGATTCCGTATCATATAATCCATATGGGTTTATTGTACATTTCATCTTGTCGATATTCGAATCATTAAAAATTTTTAATGATTTACTGTAGCAAATTGTATCTGGTTCAAATCCATATATATATTCAAATTTATTGTTGACTTGACTAACAAAATCTTTTATAGTGCCGCAGTCATAAACTCCTGCATCTATTAACACTTCACAATCACTATAGTTAAAAAAATCTCGTCGAAAATATTGCCCATTGCAAATATCCATTATATTAGAATAGTCTTTATAATCATACTTACGATTGCGGATTACCTGCATGTAGACTTCTTTTGAAACATCATCCCCTAGCATATCATAAACTTTCATAATGCTATTTTCATTACTATTTATAAATGGTATTGTACTTTTATATTCTGCATTAGGCAAATAAGTATATTGGGATATTACCGGATCTATTAGTTTCTCAATTTCTGATTGTACTGCTTCGCCATTCAAATATTTATATCGTAAGATGGCACATGAAAAAGTTACATCTTTAAGACCTAACTCTTCTAATTGTTTTCGGACCTCTGCTTCATTCCCTAATGATATAAGTATGACAATCTTATCTTTATCTTTAATTAGCTGTTCAGTCCCTACAACTTTATATCCAAGAATCTCAGTATTCCACTTGTTTTGATCATTATCACAAAAATATAGAACTTCTTCATTTTTAAAGTTTCTTGCTAGTATATTGCGGCCAGCTTCTCCTGCTCCAAAAAGAACTAGTTTTCTGGTAATCATCAGGTCTAAAAACCTCTCGTATAATTCTAAATTATTCATATAGCCTTCCCTCTCTCCATATAATTGGAATCTTTTCTCGAAAATTGCATTATAGTAAATTCTTCGCATAGTGTATCGTATCCTGATAAAAGTGTAATAAAGCATCTACGTGATTGTCCATAATTAAATTGTTCTTATCTAATAATATTTTATCAATTTTTATACATTCTATTATTTTTTTAAATTGCTCTAAAATATTTCCATCAAAGTCTACTATATCACCAAACTTATTGTCTCTAATATACTCTGAAATCTTAGGTATCCCATTAATAGCAACTGGTAAACCTGCACCTAAATACTCAAATATCTTATTGGGCGATGTATATGCGCAATGTGGTACATTTGTCAGGTTATAGTTCTCCACATAAAATAAGGCTATATCATATTTTGTCATCTCTTCTATCAGTTTTTTATAATCGACCTCACCCTCCCAATGAATAAAGTCAGATTCTAAACTTTGGTAATATTCGCATTCCTCTTCCCGATTGAAATTTGTATAGAAATGAACATGAATTTCGTTGTCACCCATAATTTTTAGCGCTGTTTCAATATATCTGAGGTTGTCCTTTTGATTTGACATCGCGCCTTCATATACACAATGAATTTTTCCATCACTTTCACTAAGTTTATCATGATATCTTATTGGTAATCTCCCTCTTTCAAGAAAGTTGCCCAGTGTTAGCATTGGTTTTTGCGGATTTAATTCAAAAATTTCCACACTAAGTTTTCGTACAGATTCCGTCATAAATATATTTCCATGTGCTCCATTAATTGCCAAATTCTCATTTATCTGCTCTATCGCATGCAACGGTCTGTACATATTGCCAATATCAACAGCATCATGGACAACTGGTTTTCCTGCTCGTAGTGCCAAAAGGGTATTGTAACTAATTTCTCCAAAGCTATGTATCACATCACAATCAGAATTCCTTATAATTTGCATCATCTCATTGACATTTGCGGCCCTAAAAATGTTCCTATACCCCACATTAAGTGTCTCATGAGAATTGTAATATGCTTCCTCAAAATATGCAAAGTCAATTATTATCCCTCTTGCTTTTAATATTACCGCTAAGTTCGTAATGCGATGATGCGGCATTGTATACAAAAATAGTACCTTTCTCACATTGTTTGTTTTTTCGTTCTCAAAATTTGAATTATTCCCAATTAGTTCATATGGTGCACTCACTTTTGAAATTTTGTTTAAAAAGTTATTGAAGGGTCCTGCATAGTACGCATTTTGATATATATCTATACCAAGCATTTGTAGCTGCGAAAGAATCTCTGCATATGCGCCTGCTGCAACGATTATTTTAATCTCTGAGCCAAATTTCATTAACTCTTTTGGCGATAAAATCTCGATATCCAGAACTTTTTTACCCCAAAGTTCATGATTATTGTCGCTAAAATAAATTATATTGTATTTATCTTTGTAGTAGCTATATATGCTTTTTCCTTTTGCCCCACAGCCGAATATAATTACATTTTCCAAGCAACACCTCTTTATATCGCATACATGATAATATCTAACCAAAATGCTTCCCAAAAACTATGCCCACATTTTAACATTTCTGGGTCGTTGTAATGCCTAATGTAAATTTTATAGTCAGGCCTTATACTTTTTACTAACTTAGGTATGTCATATATATCTTCCCATTTATGATATAAGCATACGGCCAATTTCGGCTTATCTTTTTTCAATATCTCTTTTGCTCCTATCAGCGCTTCTGCTTCGCTACCTTCTATATCCATCTTTATAAAAGTAACTTCTTTGATACACTCAATTTCTTTTATCTTATCATCTAGTGCCACAACTTTAATCTCATCTATGGATTCTCCTTGCATATCTATACGCGATCCTCCATCGCCTGTATTTGTAAATCTCACTATTTTTTTTTCACTAAAAAGTCCTTCATCAAATATATAACATCTTTTCTTTCCACTTGCTTCTAATGTTTTCTTAGAAATTCTGTAAGACTTTGTATCTGGCTCAAATAGCAGCACTGCATTGTAGTTGTTTTTGACGAGTCTAGCGAATTCAAGCGTTGTTTTTCCATCAAAGACACCTGCATCTACAAAAGTTTCATTTTCACTCATTTGAATTACTTCATTGTCAAAATACTGGTCTTGAATCGGTCTTGATAATGCGAAAAGTTCTTCATAACTAATGGCTTCTCTATACCTTACATATTCTTGTAATATCTCATATGATTTTTCATCAGCAAGCAGTGGTTTTATCTCCTCAATCTTCATGCACTCAGTTTTATAAAAATAACCGCATAAATCATCTATAGAAAATAGTATCTCTACCCCGCATGGTTGCTTTTTAACTTCTGCAACAATATCATTTTTATTTGCCTCTCCCACCGCAATAAGTACTGCAAATTTTTCGTATTTTGCTTTTATATCTTTAAATTCAATAATTTTTTTTCCCATTATTTGCTTTGGGTTGTTTTGTTGCTCACTTACACAAAAATCTTCTACAGGAATTTTCATATTATTCAAAATGGATAATGATCTTTGTCCAGCAGAGCCAGCACCATACAAAAACAATGGTAGTCCATCTTTATTTATATTCGTGATTTCATCAAACTCTTTTATTGTTCTTATCATCATTTTATACACCCCTTATAGCTCTAAAATTGGAATATCAATTTTCAATTTGCTTTTCATAATACTTTTAATGCTATCTGTCTGATTTGGTGATGCAACTAATATATAATCTATATCTTCCACTATTGTAGGAAGAATCATAGGGTTTTCTGCCTGCATCTTGCCTAATATGTTTATATGGCTATGCTCTTCATATTTGAAATCAAAAACCCTTGTAACCGTTTTTCTAAGTGCCTTAGATGAATATAATAATGCACAACATTGCAACGTATTTCCCCATAATGCAATTTTATAGTTCTCATATTCTTCAAATTTACGATCTAAAAAAATACTTGCTATTTGTTTGTATCTTCCGTGTTGTATAGTTTTAGACAAATCTACTGATGAGCCTATACCAATTTTTCTATATAAATGTGTATTTGCAAACGATGTTTCCTGGGTCTGTACTACATAAGTCTCATTAAATTTATTATCTTCCACTGCCAAAGTAAACATATCTGTTGCAGAATCATATGCAATTACTTCTACCGTATCTATCATACAATTGTGGTAATCAGTTAATTGCTGTATCCGCCTTTTCACTTTTTTATACTCAGCATCTGACATCTTTGTTATATTAATTGCAAAATCACTGACTTTATTTCCTTCTAAGTGCTTTTTCTTATCCTTAATAATTCCGGTTTGGAGTGCATATTGAAATAACTCCGACCCTGGTAAAATAGCAATTGAATGCATATATAAATTGTATCTAGTATTATTCTTATGGAACCAATTTAAAGAAGCTGTCGCTGTCTCATATGTCTCGTTTTTATCGCCAATAATAATGGTTCCGCCTGTAATGAGTCCCACTTCTAGCGCAAGCTCCAAAGCATGTTCAATCTCTTCAATGGTCGTGTGCTTTTCCATGCTTTTCAGTATCTCATTATCGGCAGATTCAATGCCTACCGCAATATGTGTGCATCCAACTGACTTAAGCATAAGTAATATCTCTTTCGTTACAACAGCAGCTCTTGTTTGACCAGCAAACGTCAAGTTGTAAGGTTTTAACCTTGCACAAAGTTGCTCTACTCTCTTCTTGTTATCTATAAACAATTCATCCGAAAGGTATAATCTATTTATTCCATATTTCTCTATCGCAATATCAAGCTCATCAAAAATATGATCAAGCCCACGCTTTCTATATGTGCTTCCGCTTGTATGAAAACAGAACGTGCACTTAAATGGACATGATCTGCTCAGAAGAATTGGATATTCTTTAGTATTCATGATTGCCTTTTCGAATTCTTCAAACAGGCTAAAGTCCGGAAAAGGAAGCGTGTCTAAATTCTCAATATTACGAGAAGTATTTACTTGTATATGTCCACTGCCATTTTCTTTAAACACTAAGCCCGAAATTTCTGTATAAGATGTTTTCTTTTCAATACAGTTCACCAGTTGGCAAACAGAAATTTCCCCTTCTCCGACTATTCCAAAATCAGCATCTATGTTGGATAGTACAAATTCAGGCTCAGCAGTTACTAGCCCGCCTCCAATAATAACCAAAATATCTTTGCTCTTTACAAATGCTACGATTTCCCTGACAAAATTGTAATCTATAGATGACCCACCAATACAGAAAATGTCTATCTGATTATCTTTTAATACTTGCTCAAGCCTTTGCTTTATTGCTGAATCATTATAATACTCCAATGGAACTATAGAAATCCCTTTGACATTTGGATGTTCTTTTTTTAGAGCTGTTGCAATATATACAGGCCCTAGTGGGATAGCACTGGGAATCGTCTTTACAAAATCAGGTTCTATCGCTGCTACTAAAATATTCATACTCGTCCTCCTCTTAGATCATGTTCTACCATACATCTAACCATTTCATCAAAAGAAACTTCGCTTTGCCAGTTTAATTCCCGCTTTGCCCTACTAAAATCACCTACTAATATCTTATCATCTGCGGGTCGGAATAAACAAGAATTGATTCTCACCAAAACGTTGCCTGTTGTAGCATCTAACCCAATCTCATCTGCGTTTGACCCACACCATTGCACTGTTATTCCTACACATCGAAATGCTGTTTCAACAAACTCCCTAACTGTTCTTGCTTGCCCTGAAGCCACAACATAATCTGTAGGTGTTTCTTGCTGTAGCATGAGCCACATAGCCCTTACATAGTCCTTTGCATATCCCCAATCGCGTTTTGAGTCTATATTCCCTAATACTAAAAAAGGCAATTTCCCGTTCATTATCTTTGCTATACCACCAGTAATTTTTCGTGTAACAAACTCTTCCCCTCTTCTTTCGGATTCATGATTAAACAATATACCTGCACAACAATACATGCCATGAGTATCTCTATAAGCTTTAACCATCTGATGCGCATATGTTTTGGCTATTGCATATGGATTTTGAGGATAGAATGGCGTATTTTCTGTCTGAGGCATTTGTTCTGTATGTCCAAACATTTCGCTGGAAGATGCTTGATAGAATTTCACATCTTTTTTCTTGATTCGTATAGCTTCTAGCAGATTCACTACACCCATGCCATTTATTTCTGATGTAACAATAGGCTGTTCCCATGAAGTGGCTACATAGGATTGTGATGCTAAATTATAAACCTCATCTGGTTCTACAACTTCAATTGCATGTATTAAGGAAGATATATCTATTAAATCTCCATAGAGTAATTTCACCTTACCTTTTAGATGGGTGATATTTCCAAAGTCTAAGGTGCTTTTACGTCTCATCAATCCATATACTTCATAGCCTTTTTCAATCAGTAGCTCCGATAAATAAGATCCATCTTGCCCAGTAATTCCTGTAATAAGAGCTCTCTTCATTTTGCTTTCACCTCGATTGCTTCCTGGTAAAGCGCATATGTCTCTTCAGCCGTCTTATCCCAAGAAAATTTTGACAATCGTTTTTGACCTAAATAGATATATTCTTTTCTCTTTGCTTCGCTATTAACAAAAATAAGTATCTTACTAGCTATGTCAATAGGATTGAGCGGATCAAAATATAAAGCAGCCTCCCCACCAACTTCTGGTAGTGAGCTCGTATTGCTAAGTACTGCTGGGCAATCATTTCCAAAAGCTTCTAAGATAGGAATGCCAAAGCCTTCATATTTGGAAGGAAACACAAAGCATACTGCATTTTTATAAGCAAACGCTAATTCTTCATCTGTCAAGTCATATCGAACTACCCGATCTTGAATTTCTAAAGACTTCATTAACTCGCATGCTGATTCTGGAAAATCGCCCCCGCCTATACAAACTAAAAATAAATTAAGATTTTGCTCCATAATTATCTTCATGGCTACCATAAAGTTTTTAAAGTTTTTATATCCACCTCTATTTCCTACGAATAGTACATATCGCTCCGGGAGTGAGATGGAACATTCTTCACCTTTTTTATTTCTTGAATCTGATGCTAAATAAATAACTGCAATTTTTTTTTCTGAGATGTCAGGGTATACCTTAAGCAAGTCGGCTTTTGTGTGTTCTGATATTGCAATGATTTTATCCGCAGCGTGCAACATTATGTTTTTATTTTGTATAGTCTGATCATCAAGCCCGCCTACAAGTTCATGAATCATATCATATACAGTCACGATAATTTTTGCTCTCCCTTTTACTTTTAACAAATATGGATCATAGTACGTAGAATGTATAATATCATATTTCCCCAATATTAGATGTAATAATGAAATAATTCTATTTATCTTCATCAAGAATGTTTGAGACGTTTTTAAAGCCATCTTGTTATATATTTTAAAATGAAATCCATTATTCAAATAATAATTTCTTGACAAAAAAACTTGTAGTCTTACATTAGCAGTATTTTTTTTCTTTATACGCTGTATGATTTCGTAAAAATAGCGTGAAATGCCTCCATATCGTTGTTCAATGAATATCTGATGGTCATAAAATATTTTAATCATTATATCTCCTCGACTTTACACGCTTTCAACTTTATACTTTTAAACCTCATTTAATTTAAATATACTTACCGCATAATATCTAAAAAAATTATTTTCTCTCTTGGCACATTATATAGCTTTTGGCATTCACATCGTTTTCATAAATAATATTTTTTCATCTGCGTATCCTTTGCTTGCTAGTATTTCTCTGATTTCAGCCCATCTACCAGAAGCTATTATTATTTTATCATACTCCGTGTTTTCTATTTTATCTGGCGAAATCACCTCAATATCATTAAATTTGATTCCCCATTTTTCTGAATTCGAATCAGAAAATGCTAAAACGTCAAGTTCTTTTTCCTTCAATCCGTCATAAAATCGCTGTCCCCAATTAGCTGTTCCATAAATAACAAATTTATCCTTTACACCAATTGCTTTTTGGGCTAGCATTTGATCAAGAAAAGTTCTAATCACTTGCTTATCCTTTTTAGGCTTTTCGTTCTCAAAATATGCAAGTCCTGTATCTCCAAAATTCTGCCTAATAAGAATTGGTAAGTCTTCTAAAAAATCTGTATCTGGATTGAAAGCACTTAACCCTGCCCCTTCAAAAACCGATATAATATATTTTACATATTTAATTGAAAGTTTGCTTTCTGGCGAAAAACATTTCAAGTTGAAGTGGTAATCCGATAATATTTTATATTTTAGTTCATACTTGCCGAGTCGTTTAAATAGATCCGCTTTATAAAAAATTGCCTGATGGCTTATATTGCCAACCATTATTTTATAAATATCAAATTTGCCGTCATAAATAGTGCCATTTGATTTGTTGTAAACATTTCCATATATAAAGTCGTATCGTTCAGTTTCTAAAGTGTTTTTCATTTTGTGAAAAATATTTGGAAAAAAATAATCTCCTGCACCCATGAATATCAAATAGCGACCTGATGCCATATGGATACCTTTGTTAAATGCATCATATATGCCAGAATCTTTTTCCGAGATGCACTTAAAAGTTATATCTCTTCCCGAAAACTTTTTATGGTAATCTCTGATTATTTCCATTGTATTATCTGTAGACAGTCCGTCTATTAAAATATATTCAACATCCTTGCACCTTTGCGCTAAAATCGAGTCAAAAGTTACCTTCAATTTATCTCCACCATTCAGTGTAGCAGTAATTACTGTAATCAACGGGTGCCTCATTTGTTTTTTAGCCTCTTTTCCTAACATGAAAATTCTATCAAGTTCATATCTTTAAATGCATTGATTCTACCATTTATATTGGCTTTTAACTTACTTATCATACACGTTGCCTTTCATACCGCTTAATTTATCTATCTAAATATAAATACATATAAATTCACTTTCTTCATTCAAACTAAGTGAATTTAGTTTTTGTATTATTGCGCCATAGGCAGCACTGGCAATAATAATTTTATCAAATTCTCTATAATGTTCTTTTATTTGTTCTGGTAAAAATACGTCTTTTCCTAGAAACGTCTTTTCCTCTTCAAATGAACTAATATAAAAAGGTATTTCTAAGCCGAGGTTGTACAGCACTCTTGTAAATCTTTTTGCCATAACAGCAGTACCATATAATGCTATCTTTTTACAGTCCTTCAATCGACCTAACGTGAGCTCTTCTAATAGTAACTTAATCGCCGCATAGCAAGAACTGTCTGTTTCAAAATAATAATCTTTTAAGTCTTCTAGTCCCTCTTGCTTTAATTTTCCATAAATTTCGTAGTCAAATGAATCAGGAACTAGCAGAATCATTTTAGATTTATCCGGCATTTCTAAATACTCTTGTAAACTTGTTACAGATACTTCTACTTTTTTCTCCGCAAGTGCTAGGCGTAATTCCTTCCAATGTTCTCCCTGCGAAAGCATAAAGCTTTCTCTTTTCCCTAAAACACCTTGTTTTTCTAAATTATAAACAAATTCCAAGAACCGCATATAAATAACTTGATTTATGTTATCGAACAAATACATGCTTAGTCTACTTCGTTCCATCTCAGTCTGCAAAAATATGTTCCACGCCACTTCTTTAGCATATCTTTTATAGATCTCCACCGTAAGCGGTCTGGCAATCGGATGCCATGGCTTTATAGGTGATAAAAAATGAATGATACTTGCTTTTTTATATTCAAGCTCCGCCTTTTTATAGTAGTCTTCTTCTATTGTAAACTGTAAATTCCATTTGCCCTCCAACGTTAAAATTTTGCCCTTAAAAACTATATTTAAGAGGTCTTGGTCGTTGGATTTTAGCGTGCATCCACTTTCCGATAAGTATCTGAATAGGCTTTTTTCTGCATCTTCATCACGCCATTTTTTAGCGTCAATTAACAGAACTCCTGCATTATAATACCGATCTGTGCCAAGCCTATATTTGCTTGCTTGCTCAGTATAAGCTGGGACCATTCCCACGAAACAATCCTCCATATTGCAGTCATATAACTCCCAAAGACTAGCATTAACAATTAGGTCACAATCCAAATAAATTACCCTATCCGAGTCTTTAATCAGTGATGGTATTCTCAGGCGAAAATATGTCGCTGAAGAAATGTGTACATCAGACACAATTGGGAACTGCTTGAACTCTTCATAGTCAAGTTCGATAAAATCTATAGTCAGCTTACCTTGCACCGCTAATCCTGCTAGTTTCTGTTTATTGTCGCTTTTGATACCTCCATCTAAAATGTGTACATGCAAAAAATCATCTTGATTCGCATTCTTAATGATAGATGCAATAGCTACGCCGCAATATGGTGCATAGCCATCATCTGTAGCAAAGCATACATGTATTCTTCTTAACATACTACCTCACCTCAAGTTTTACACTTTATTTTTTCATTAAAGTTATACAGTCTAATCCCTGAAGATCCCAGTCTATAACTTTTTGCTCTATAACTGTAAATCCATATTTTTCAGCTATAAATCTAACATCCTCCTTCGAAATTAATGCACGCCAATGTGGATTTTCCTGCCAATTTTCGTTCTTGCTTTCAAGAGAGCTTATATTGCCATAATTGGAATGGTGAATTAAAATATATCCGCCTTTCCTAATAATTCTATAAAATTCGGAGGTATATTGATCTATCAATTTATAGTTAAAGTGTACCATGGCGTCCCAAGAATATATAAATGTAAATTCTTCATCATAAAACGGTAATTTATTTAAATTGTCGTTAATATGAAATTTAAACTTACATTTTGATGAATTACTAAATCGTTCTTTACAATATTCTATAGCATTTTCATTTATATCACAGCATGTCAAGTTTTCTACAAAATCAGAGAATATATTTGCAATTCTTCCCTTGCCACAAGCGAAGTCAAGAACATGACTATAGGTTATATCATTTAATGAAGTTACAATGGGTTGGATTTGTTCCTTATACTGTATTCTCGCAAACAGCTCTGCCGATTCGTAGTATCGATCCCACATTTTAGTATTTTCCGGATTCGGTGTTGGCATTAATTTTTTTTCGGCACAAAGTTTGTTTAATTGTTTTATTATTTTTTGGGGACTAACTTTTAAGGTTTTTAGCTGATTACTTATTTCTTCATTATGCTTATCCGCAGCAATAACTATATAATCATATATTTGGTTATTAAGATATTCTGGGTTACACACACGCTTTCCTTCAAAGTTATTGTTTTTATCATAATAATTGTCTACAAAGAAAATGCAATCGCAGTATGGATAACATGCTAATTGTTGTACATATTGCTTTCCTATTTCACCAGCACCAAATATTACGATTTTGCTATTCTCTCTCACTTCAGAAAATGGAAATAAGTAGTAATCTTGTTTTATTGATATCATAATGTATCCCTTCCTATATCCAATTGATCAATACTACAAAATCTCCTCTTGGCATTAATAATTCCTATAATTTCTAATTTCATATGCCTTGCCACCTTAATTGCCTCATTATATCCATCGTGATAAATCAGATGGTCTGCCGTAGCAGATGTGGGAATAAGCGCCCCTGCAAATTCTGCCCTATCTTTTAGTTTATCAGTATATTTTTCCAACTTTTCTAGGTCAAACTTATCATTTTCGAAGAAATGCAGACTGGTTTCTGGTAACAAACCTGTAAGATTGCATTTGTGATCGCTACTAGCTAAAATATGCACTTTGTATTGCATTTCAAGTAAAAGCCTCGTGATTGCCCTAATATTATAAACTTGGCTTGTCATAAATACGAGAACCGGCTTATTTTTGTCTATCTGCAAAAGCCGTTCTTCTAACTCCGTCATGAATTTAGCATCATTCTTATACATTTTTAATATCTCTTCTTCAAAAAATACTAAGTCCATATCCGGATCTCTTTCAAATCCGTCCTCCAACGTATATTGTTTTTCCTTGTCCCAAATCGAAGCAATATCAGTCTCCACATCTATTCCTCGAAGCGAGAAAGCATTGACATTAAACAAAATCCCTTTTAGCCCTGTAAGCCTCACATGATACAGCACCCCTAGATTGACAAACATTTCACTAATGGTATTTGTCAATTTTGACATCTTTTCCTGATCATAATCATCAGAAACGAGAATCCAATCTCGGTTTTGAAAATCTGCTTGTTTTCTGGCTTCACTTAGTTCTATATTTGTCATAATATCAATTTTTATAGGTTTTAAATTTTCTTTGGCTGATCCTAATCGCTCCCTATAGTCTAAAATATAATTGCCACCGATAGTCTTCTTAGAACGCTCGTCCTGCTCTTTATTAGAATAAACATGCAGTTTGTCTTTTTTGAGTCTAGGACTTTCTATTTCTTCAAGCATCTTGTATAGCGTTTCTGTTACATCATCTACTTCTTCGTTGGCATCTCTTGTGCAGGTAGTTAGGCACATACCGCATAGCTCGCACCAATGCCATTGATCCTTGTAGTCCTCGATCTCTCTCTTCCACCAGCCTTGCTCTATCTTCCATCCGCCTGGTCCATTGAACAGTACATCTAATGCGCCTGCCATTTCACAGAAAAAGGCACCTTTTGGATTTATTGTAGCACTCCACTTTCCGTGAAGCCAACAATTGTCACGAAGTATTAAAAATTCCTCATCGGAGATTCCTAAATCTCTATACGCAATCATAGATGGCTGGTGGTAACTAGGACTAGAGTGGTCATTTACACGAAAACAAGTAAAATAGTCTGTGATTAACTCGTAATGCTTGTAATACTGCTTTGGAATGGTAGAAGATATCACCAACCCTCTCGCCTTAGCAAGCTGTTTCATGACAGAGGAATAACTCCAAACAGACTGCATGTAATCCTTCTTTGGAGCAAAGAAATATTGATCGTGAAGTGTTCTTTCTTTTATTTTAGTACCTGCATATTGTATGAATTTTTCAAACTCTGGATGAAGTGTCAGTTCACCCCCAATGATACCAACCATGCCTTCAAAGTCTTCTAGTGAGTCTATGGCAGCTTTAAACGTATCAAAGTCCATCATAAACGGTTTTTTGTGATTACCGCACATGCGAGAGCAATTGGAACATTCATGCACACAAGCATTTGTTATATCTATCTGTATGGTTTCCATTTCACGCAATAATCTCATTGATTCACCTCTATCTTTTATAATTGCTAATTGCAATTCCAGCTTTCCCTGTTTTTAAATATTTAAAATATTATTATCACCACTACTATCGGCAATATTTACCAATATTTTAGTCTTTCCCTAAAAATTTATTTCTATACCGCAAGAGACCATACCGCTAGGTATAGCCTCTCTTCATTTAATCTTTATAAATATTTTGCAGGTTCTTCACTGACAAGACTTGCCAATCTTATATCGTGACGTGTGTCGTTCTTCTCTAATTCGTCTAATCTTGGTTTTATTCGATCATACTGCTCCCTACACATTGCGTAGGCCTCAAGTCCTGCCTGTGATTTTATATCAATATTAGTCTCAAGCACTTTAAAGTCCAGCTCCATATGCTTAAATCTATCTTCTAGCTGCTCCATCTTATTGTATAAATCCAGCCTGATACGTTTAACTTCATGTTGAAGATGATCAATCCTTTGCACTGTTGTTTTTTGTAGCTTTTCAACTGCACTCAGCCTGTTATCCATATCTTTTAGTTTAACCAGCACCGCACTCAGTTTATTCTCACTGGCACTTTGCCTTGCATCCATATCCTCTAGTTTTACCAGCACCGCACTCAGTTTATTCTCACTGGTACTTTGCCTTGCATCCATATCCTCTAACTTGGCTAATACGCTTTTCTCAAATTCTGCCATATGATCTAACTTGGCTAATACTATTTTCTCAAATTCTGTCATATCCGTTACCTCCTTCCTCCTATATTAGCAGCCGGAATCCACCGGAGGCATCCCAAACCGTACTTGGGCACAGATCAACTTATGCATATTATATCTCGCAATTGCATACCTGTCAATATATTTTATGTAATTTTTCCTATTTTTTTACATTTATTTTTTCTATTTAATATGTTATTCTATTCCTAATAGTAAACAACTCATGAAAGGAATTGAATATGGCTTTTGACAAATATATACCCTCTACGAAAAATCCATTGGTTTCCATACTGCTAGATAACTATAATTATGCGGAGTTTTTGCCTAGTGCTTTAAATTCTGTGCTGATGCAGACGTACAAAAATTTTGAACTCATCATTGTAGATGATGGTTCTACGGATCATTCTAGAGAAATCATTGATAATTTTACCAATACAATCTCTGCCATCCGCAGGATTCCTATAAAAAAAGTGTATAAAGAAAATGGAGGCCAAACCTCCGCTTTTAATGCTGGGTTTGCTAAATGCAGTGGTGAGATTGTATGTCTTTTAGATAGCGATGATGAGTGGTTTCCTGACAAAATAGCAAAAGTGGTTAGCGCACATATCAACGCTGGCTGTCACATAGTTCATCATGTAGAGACAATTGATCGGCAGACCCCCTACTCACGGGTTCGTACAGATGTTGACTGGCATGAGGTTCTGATTCACTATGGTTACATGTGTCATCATTCTTCTTGCTCGTCTATGTCCTACAGTCGTGGGATACTGGACAATATATTTCCTCTGATACATCCTAGCGAAATGCGATTTATGACTGATGTTGTCCTCTTTCATTGTTGTCTATCCATTGCGCCTATGTACAAGCTAGATGAGGTCTTATCTTTCTATCGAGTACACGGCAATAACGCCTATATAGGTCAATTTACCTTTGAAGAAGACCAACAGTTGACAGAGCGCTTGCAAGTGTATATAAATCAACAGCTTTCTCATAAGAACTTACCTGTGATAGAGTATAATACAGAGAAATATTTTGCTTTCCTTTGCCAAACACTAGGGATTAGCAAAAAAGTGGCTATTTATGGTACTGGTTCAAATGGCACTATTTTTTGTGATATATTGGAAACCCAAGGCATAGAAGTTTCATATTTTGTAGATTCTAATCCCAATAAACAAGGTTCGTATCACCTCAGCAAGCCAATTCTATCACCTGAAATGATAGAGGACCATGATGTGATTGTTCTGATTGCCAGCTGGGCCAGCCGCGATATTTCTGAAAATCTAGCATCACTTGGACTAAAAGAAAATGAAAATTATATAACCTTGCCAATCTAAGGCTTCTCTACCAATAAATTTTTGAGGTGAACCATGGATCATGAATTCTTACAACAATTTAATAAAAGCTTTGCGAGATTGTCGGGCGAACCGGTAATTCTCTACGGTTTAGGGCCTTTGACTAAATTTCTTGCAGAAAACGCTGGTTTGATCCCTTTTAAAATAGTCGCTCTACTGGATCGTGATTTGACCAGTGGCTCTATGTATGGATTTGATATAATATCCATTGAGCAAATTGAGCAATATTCAAGAAATATTGTTATAGCAGCACAGCTTTCTAATTGTAGGATGATATACAAAAGAATTTCTTATTTAGAAAAAAATGGTGTTTCAATATTTTATCCAAATGGGAATCAGCCTAAAGGCGCTACCGACAGTTCACTTCTTTCAACGGAGGATTTAGAGAAAAGTAAGGATTTATTATTTGCCGCCATGGACAAACATGACATTATATCCTTTGATATTTTCGATACTGCTCTTATGCGAAAGTGCCTCCTGCCTGATGCTGTTTCTACTATATTAAATGAACAGCCAAATTTGCCCAGTGAGCAGTCTGCTATGATGGAAACTAAATTTGCCTTAGAAAAAGAACTGCTAATTCCTAGAGCAGATATTTTGGATGCTTTTAATTATGCTAAGTCCAAAGGCAAAAAAATCATTTTTGCCTCTGATATGTATTATTCAAAAAAACAATTGTCTGATGTTTTATTGCATAATGGATATAATGGGTACAGTGATATTTTTGTCTCTTCTGAGCTAAAAAAGTCCAAAGAAAGTGGCGAATTATGGGAATATTTATCCACGCTATACAGGCCTGAGCAAGTCCTTCATATAGGGGATCATCAACTTTGCGATTGCCTAATCCCCGAAAAATTTGGTTTTACTACCTTCTATATTAAAAGTAGCCTAGAACTGATGCAAGCTACAGGGTTTGATGATGTTATCTCTGCTGCAAGTACGCCTGCTGATTATTTTGCATTGGGCCTTGTGGCAGACAAATTGTTTAATAGCCCTTTTGCCTTGCATGGTACTCATGGCAAACTTCGTATTGATTCTGGGTTTTTATTTGGCTATACTTTCTTTGGCTCATTGACCTCCTCATTTGTCCGTTGGATTTTAGACAGTGCTTGTGAAAACAAAGAAGAGTCCTTGCTTTTTTTCGGGCGAGATGGATATATTTGGTCTAAGGTATACGATGTTATAACTGATTCTCTAGGTCTCACTGCCCCTGTTAATAAATACTTCTACACTAGTCGCCGGGCCGTATCTGGTGCATCAGCTATAGATGAAAATGGCATTGCACTTGTACTGCAACTCTACATGAACGGAAATTTGACCATACAGAAAATGATTCTGAACTTCTTCGGTGTTGAGGTGCCACTAGACCATATTAACAAGGTCAAATGCAACCAAATGAATGCTAGAGATATATTAGATTATGTCTTAGACAATCACAAGGATGCTATAATATCAAACGCACGGATGGAATTAGAGAATTTCAAAGCATATTTAAAAAGAGAACGCATTCCGGAGAGTTTTGGTGCTACTGATTTTGTCATTTCTGGTAGAACACAGCAGTTATTGGAAAAAATACTTGGACATAGCTTCCATACATACTGCTATACTAAAACCACTTCAAAAGAAGCCTCTGCAAGCAATGGAGACAGCAATTATTTTCAGTATTGTACTGATTCCTCCTCACCCTATACAACAAAAGACAGTTTAGGCGCTAGCCATGTATTTGGAGAAGCTGTATACACCGCTCCCCATGGACAAGTCCTATGTTTTGATAAAAACGGCGGACCTGTATTTGAGACCCTAGAATACGATGTAAGCCAGATAGCAAACATCCATAGTGGTATTCTCGCATTTGCAAAAGATATGCTGACACACGTGGATGCTGCGCCTTCTAGGCAGTTCTCAGATTTGCTTTACGCAAAGATTTTTTCTAATTCCATAGCAATCACGGAGAAAGTAACGGATTCTCTTATGTGTATTGACTCATTTAATGATGTAAAAGAGAGGCTAACGATATGAATTTATTAATAGAACAGAATGAAAAGTATTTAGAAGAGTTTGTGGCTGAATGGTCTAGTGCGTACGCTGATGGAAAAGTATTTGGATTTGGTATGTCTTACAAAGCCATGCTTCCTTCTTTCCTTCCATCTGAGATGTCTACAAAGCTAGGTGGTATATATGATAACAACGCTGAAATGCAAGGAAAAATCATTAACGGGCATAAGGTCTTATCACCTTCAGCTATATCCAAAGGCAGTGGCGAAAAATATTTAGTATACACTGTGGATTATGTCGGTGTCAAAAACCAGCTAGCATTCCTTGGCTTGACAGAATATGAAGATTTTTGCAGATATTCAGACTTTCTATGTTTGTGGCATTGGTTCAAAAATAGCACGTTATTCATTCCCACCCTTCACGTCTCAGTGACCACAAAATGCACCCTCAAATGCGAGAGTTGTAATATGTTCATGCCAAAGTACCAAGAGCACGTTTCTATTTCGTTGGATGAACTAAAAGAGGATCTAAATAAACTTTTCACCTATGTAGACTATATACAGGATTTAGAAATATTGGGCGGTGAGCCTCTATTGTATAAAGAGTTGTCCCAGTATATCCAGTATATCTATGACAACTATAGTTCTCAAATCGGTGCTGTTTCCATAATCACAAATGGCACCTTGATTCCTGACGAAGAATTGATGAGGCAAGCCAAAAGATACAATATAAGATTTGTAATTAGCGATTATACCCCTGCCCAGGTGGCTGGATATCCAGAAAAACTAGAAAAATTGCTATCATTATTTGAAAAGAGCAATATTCATCACCGACTCTCTACATTTGCCACTTGGAAGGAGTTTGATGCAAGCGGCGAATTATCAACGCTTACCACAAATGAGTTGAGGGATCATTATATCAGATGTAGTCCTCCATTCAAGGGTTTGGCCAATGGTAGATTTTATCCGTGCCACATCACTTGGAGCGCAGATTTAAGTGGTAAGATGCAAGATACTGCTTCTGATTATATTGATTTGTCTGTATCTTCCACCTCGTCTGATTTAAAATATAATATTTTGAGAGCCAACATGGGATGGTGGAAAAACGGCCATCTTGCACTTTGCCAGTTTTGCAGAGGATGTGATGCAGCATTTCCAAATGAAATTCCCGTTGCAAGGCAAGTAAAAAAGGGTTAAACAGAATTAAAAAAAGGGCTAGCTCTCAATAAAATAATTTTTTTGGGAGTTAGCCCTTTTGTCTTAATCAATCTTAGCTATTAAATTTGTTTGTAGCTGGCTGTTGATCGCTTGCTGGCCTAGTTCTGTTAAGTAATATTTTCTCACCAACACGTTGCCCTCTTTGCCATACCCCTTTTTCCAATACCCGAATTCCTCTAGGATTTTCATTATGTCATCTAACCTCTCGGCTTTGACGCCCAATTCTTGTGCCAAAGGCGCATGTAATGTGCCTTCATTCTCATTAATAAACCTCAATATATTGAGCATGTGTTTTCTGCCTAATCCAGCATACCCCTCTGCTGCCTGCGCCGTATCTTTCATGTCTGCCACTCCTTTTTTATTTTTAGTATGACCCAAAAATAAAAAAATATAGCAGGGATTATAATTTATAATTCTTTTGTCAATATATTTAGCTTATTCATGGTTTTCCAGTTTCGTACAGTTACTGGTGTTTTCACCTTTCCCAGCAGTATGGCTAGTTTTGAATCTCTTATGCTCTGATGGCAAAGTAGATACATCTCCCGTCCGTGGATCTGGATTAGGTCAGGTCCGTTATACTTTTCACAAAGTTTTTCAATATCGTCTTTGCAGACAGGCCCTGAGAATAAGTAAACATATAAATGTTCCACATCAGCATTGGCAAGTTCTGCCTCTGCAACCTCTTCACTAGAAAAAGGTATATCTTCAATAATCCGCGAAATCTCGTTTTCACTTCTCATAATGACTTTACTTTCAAAACCAAAAGCATCTTTGAATTTGGTTTCAACTTTATTTGTCAGGGTTTTTTCAAATGCTTCCGCATCGTTGGTTTCGTTGGATTTCTCAGGATTTTCGGCTTGAAACAAGACATTTCCACTTTGAATATACGTCTTCACCTTTTGAAATCCAAGACTCTCAAACATGGCCTTTAGCGCAGCCATTTTCACAATGTTCTTACCGCCCACGTTGATGCCCCTAAATAGGGTGATGTATGTTGTCATAGTCAGTCCTCACAATCGCTTTCTAACCTGCTACAAAATCCTTTATGGTCTCAACCATATACCCTATCATTTCATCTGTCATGCCTGGATATACGCCAATCCAAAATGAGTTTGATACGACTTGATTGGTACTGGTCAAATCACCTACTACTCTATAGCTCATCCTATCCTCTCGGATGCCGTCAAAGCAAGGTTGTTGTATGATATTCCCTGCGAATAGATTTCTGGTCTGAATACCCTTGGCTTCCAAATGGGCTACGATTTCATCCCGCGTAAATCCTGCATCGTCTTTTACCGTCATAATAAATCCAAACCAACATGGCTTTGCGTTTTCTCCGTGAGTTGGTAGAATCAATGCATGGGCAACATCCTTCAGCCCTTCTTTTAGCATATCCCAATGCTTTCGCCTTGCCTTCACAAAATCCGGAAGTTTTTTTAGCTGGGCTACGCCTACTGCTGCCTGCATATCAGTAACTTTCAGATTGTATCCAAAGTGGGAATACACGTATTTATGGTCATATCCTAACGGAAGCTGTCCGAACTGCTGTGTGAATCTATGTCTACATGTATCGTCCTTGCCTGGTGGGCAATGACAATCCCTGCCCCAATCCCTAAACGAGTCTATTATATATTTTAGAGTTTGGTCATTGGTATATACCGCACCACCTTCCCCCATTGTCATTTGATGGGCCGGATAAAAACTAGATGTTCCAATATCACCAATAGTACCAGTTAGCTTCCACTGTCCATCTATATAGTACCGACCGCCCAACGCATCGCAATTGTCCTCTACGAGCCATAGGTTATTCTTATCACAGAAAGTCTTTATACTGGCAAGGTCAAAGATGTTGCCTAATGTATGCGCTATGAAAACCGCCTTTGTTTTAGGTGACAAGGCAGCATCGAGTCTCGATATATTTATGTTGTAGGATGGAATATCTATATCCACAAATACGGGCACTGCCCCGTACTGTATAATCGGCGCAATGGTGGTAGGAAACCCTGCCGCCACTGTGATTACCTCATCACCACGCTTGATCCTTCGCTCCCCTAGCTTGTCTGAAGTCAACGCCATAAAGGCTAGCAAATTGGCTGATGACCCTGAATTCACAGCTGAGCAATATTCTACCCCTAAAAATGTGGCAAATTCTCTTTCAAATTGTTCTGCATATCTTCCTGCCGTCAACCAAAAATCCAAGGACGCATCTACCAGAGTAGCCACTTCCTCTTCATCAAAGACACGACTTGCATAGGGTATTTTTTGCCCCGGACTAAATTTCCCATCCTTTTTATGGAAGGTATGGTAATACTTCTTAGCAGAAGCAATGGCCATCTGTCGATATACTTCGGGTAAACTTTCTTCTCCAAAATCACTTTCCATATTTTGTAAAATTTTGTCAATATCCATTACAAATAGTACCTCGCATCTACGTATTTTTTTGCTTTTATTTGTGCTGCCACTTCTTGATAGCAGGGCCACGCCGTCACTAGTACTAAAACATCACTTTCACTAATAATCTTTCCCAGTTGACTCTCATATGAAATGGGCATATCATATGTAGCTCTAAATGGCTCTATGGCCATTGGGTCATGTCCGGTGATTTTTTCGTAGCCGTCAGCTAAAAGGCCCTGTATTATATGACTGGCCGGGGTATCCCTCACATCGTCACTGTCAGGTTTAAAAGAAAGACCCAATACACCGATTTTAACATCTTTTCCTAGTTCTGTTTTCAAATTGCCTGTGGCCTCTTTGCAGACAGTCTTAATTTTTTCTATTATATAAGTCTTAACATTTTCATTGGTATTGATCACAGAATCTAGCAGTATGCTCTGTGTCCCAACATGGTTCATTTTGCTACGCATAGCCTGGGTGTCCTTTGGTAGACAATATCCCCCATATCCACATCCTGGGTATAGATAGGACGTCATCTTAGCCGGCTCGCCGCTCCATCTTTTGTCTTGATAAAGTATTTTGAAGGCTTCCGATATTTGTATGCTCCCAATCGTGTCGGCCGCCATTGCCATTTCGTTAGAATAGCTAATCAAGGTAGCTAGCAATGTGTTAGATAAATATTTTATGAATTCACCTGTATTCAGCGTTACCCTGTGTATGGGGGCCCCAAAATCTTTGTAGATTTCTGCTACCTGTTCCCCAGACCTTTCATCCCACTGACCGATTATCACTCTATCTGGATTGACAAAATCGTCCCAAGAATACCCTTCGCGTAGAAATTCTGGATTGTTCACCAAAAATATGTCTTTGCCAATGGTGAAGCCCATGGCCCTAAGCATATCCGCTACAGGTCCGTCTGTGGTGCCCGGCGGCACTGTGGATTTAATAACAACGGTCTTGCCTTTTGTTCCCTCCAATGTCTGCCTTAATGCCTTCTCTAATATGGTTAAATCAGCCTCGCCTGTGCCCTTTGCAGGGGTTCCCACGCAGTAAAATAAAACATGGCATTGATCAGATAGTTCTTTTGGCGAAGTAGCCAAGAAAAAATTCTTTTCCTTGTGCTTTTTTAGTGCCTCAGGCAGTCCTGGTTCGTAAAAGGGCACTTCTCCTCTGTTGATGCAAGAAAAACGGGTTTCGTCGCTATCATAGCCATATACTATTTTGTTAGTTTTCTCAGCAATGCCAAGTGCTGTAGTCAGCCCAACAAAGCCAAGTCCTACTACTCCGATCATGTCTCCGCCTGCCTTTCTGCATTGCTAGCTATTTGTTTCCTCTTTGCACCATTGCAAATAGTTCTTAATCCCATCCTCTAGGGTGACACTTGGATCAAACCCTAATACACTTCGCGCCTTATCTATATTGGGGCATCTTCTTTGTGGGTTGTCCGTCAAATAGTGCTTATCTTCTGACTCTTTGAATACAACTTGCCCTGTATAGCCAAACTCACGTCGCCCAATCTCTTTATATATCTCCGCCAAATCACCTACTGTAATCTCTGGCTGGTCATTGCCTATGTTAAAATAATCATACTTGCCATGTGTGAGTACCTTAAGATACCCTGTGATAGCATCTGCTATATAGCAAAATGTCCGTGTGGCTTTGCCATTTGAAAATATCTCTATGTCTTTATTTTCAAGGATATTCTTGGCCATGTCCGCAGGCAAGCGCTTGTCATTGACATTCATACCTGGTCCGTAGTTGTTAAAAGGCCTTGCTACGCCTACAGGAAGTCCATATTCTTGGCTATAGGCTGCACACATGGTCTCTCCTACGCGTTTTGCCTCATCATAGCACGCTCTCGGTCCTGTGCAAGATACGAGACCTCTATACTCCTCCGGGGTTGGGATGGCGTCTGGGGTTGGGTCACCATATATTTCGCTACTGGAAAAAAACAGTATTCCACTAACAGATTTTTCTTTATAAAACTCAAATATATTTCTAAGCCCGATGACGTTTGCATCTATTGTTTTAATTGGATATTGTCTATAAAAAATTGGGGATGCGATGGATGCTAGATGTATTATATAATCTGCCTCACTGACACCATCGATATTGGATATATCGTCAGAGATAATGTCAAAATCCCTGATTTCAACCTTTCCTCTCATGATCTCTGGCATGTCTGCCAAAAGTTCATGAATCCATGGTTTTTCACCAAGCATGAAATTGTCTGTCAAAATAATCTTCTTAGGCACTATATTTGCCTCCGCTAGGGATGCAAAATACCACGCAAAATAGTATCCCAAAAACCCAGCTGCTCCTGTAATGAATATGGTTTTATTTTGGAATTTTTCGTTTTCGTTAAACTTTTCACGAATATAGGCTAGGTCCTTGTTTCTAACAGACATAATGAACTCCTCTCAGTCCTCTTGGTCTTCCATCTACTTGTTTTCATCCATTCCACGATTGTATACTAACTCTTTTAATGCAGGGTCTGCATCTTGATTATCAATATAGTCTATCTTTAGCGGCTGGTCAGCTTTAATATCAGTTGCCAGCACTTGTCCTTCTATTATTTCCCTACATGAAAGCTGTCCTTTTAGCAATGGTATCGCCAAATACACGTCGTCATTGGTGACAATATGGCCTTTTGGAAGGTCTCTTTTCAAATACACACCTCTCACAAGGGCGTCGAGATATTCTGTTTCATTTTTAGGCAGTATTCTCCGCATATCTGTGCTAGCGCCACAAATTTGTCTAGCCGTGTGATAGGCTTTAAACCATCTATCTATTTCCTCAGGGGTGGAACAGTATGGCGACACTGGAATTCCATCAGCTTCAATATCAATGTGTCTCTCAAACGTTCTCGCACCCTTAGCATAGGCTATGAGCATAGAAATCGTCAAATCTCCCGATTCATGGGTAGAAAACCCTATGATTTGATCTGGGTACCTCTTTTTCAAAAAATCTATTTGGTTTAACTCTAAGTCGCATTTCTCCGATGGGTATAAAGATATACAGTGATTAATGGCTACAGGTATATTCCTTTGCTGAAAAAACAGCACCATATCATCAATATTCTTTTGCCTTGCACCTCCTGTTGATGCAATGACAGGTTTGTTGGTTTTTGCAATTTTTTCAATTAAAAACCAATCATTAATATCTGAACTTGCCATTTTTAATATGTCAACCCCAAGTTCAATACATAAATCTACAGATGCTTCATCAAAAGGAGTGGCCATGGCTATACATCCACATTCCTTTATTTTGTCAATCATCGCAGCATATTCCGCCTTTGACATTTTAGTATCCATTGTCTTTTTTATATACCGAATGTCCTGACGATATTTATAATCCTTATGGATAAAATTGTCCACATCCCTAATCTGGAGTTTTATGGCTGTTTTAACAGCATTGGCCCCTGCAACTTTAGCAAAGTCAGATATTATTTTGAGTCCCCTATCTAGGTCTCCCCAATGATTATTAGCTAGTTCTAACACAAATAGATCTTGAAATATATTGCCGTGGATTTTACCTGACATCTGTTGCCCCTCCTTGTTCATTTTGACTCCCTTTTTAGTCTTCAATGGGTTTTATTATTATATTTTCCAAAAATTCTTCCCTTGGCAAAAATGGAAAAAGGTTCTCCAGTGGTTGGGATACCATCCTGCCATCTTCTAGTTTGATTGACGCTGGCTTCGGTGCAAATATTTGCTCTGGCGTGAGCATAACTTCACAGATGAATGCTCCCTCTGCTCCAAGTGCCTCTTTTATGGCACCTTCCATGTCTTCGTGATTACTTGCTCTATTATATGGTATGTTGTATGCCTGTGCAAGCTTTTGCATCTCAGGAAGACCTTGCTTAGGTTCCCCATTACAGCATCCAACCAGTGGCTGTCCAAAAAAATTCGCTTGGGTTTGCCTAATAGAGTGGTATCCTTTGTTGTTCAGCACAAATATTTTAATTGGCAAATCAAAATTAACTATAGTCTGCAATTCCTGCAAATTCATCTGTATGCTACCGTCACCAGCTAAGCAAATAACTTGTCCCCATTCTGTACCTGCTTGACTTTCCAACTTAGTGCTGGCAACCCCTATGGCGGCCGGCAAATCATACCCCATAGGCGCACTTCCTGAATTGCTAAATATACGCTGTCCCTGCTTTACATGTAGTGCTTGGAATGAGCAAATGCACGCTGTGGCATTGGCGGCCACCACCACATCTTGTTCCTCAAGGGCATCACCCAGCTTTTCCATGAAACAATATGGATTAATCATATCCTTTCGTTCCCAATATTCTGGCAATACGGTCTTGTACTTATGCTTTCTAGCAATGCACCAATCTACCCAGCCCGTATGGATATTTTGCCACTTTGATGCATCAATCTCTGCTATCAGTGCTTTTGTGAATAATTTAACGTCCGTATTGATTTTGGTATTAATCTTAAGGCTAGGTTTGTCCATTTCGGCTTGGTCAATATCAACCATCACCTTGTAGGCCTCCCTAGCAAAGCTATCCCAGCTATATCCAATTTGCCTAATTCCTAGCCTGCATCCAAGTATGATCAAAAGATCCGCGTTTTGCACAGCAAAATTCCCCGCTCTATCTCCGATTGTTCCTGGTCTTCCAATATAAAGAGGAGAGTCGTACGGCATTACATCATGGGCATTAAATCCTGCTACAACTGGTATGTTTAATTTCTGAATTAATGTGACGAACTCCTTCTCTGCCTTGGCTATATGTATACCATTGCCTACATACAGTACTGGCCTTTTTGCGTTTTTTATCCTGTCCAGCAAGTCCTTGCTTTGTTTCTTCACATAATCATGTGTAGAATCATCTAAAATTAACCCTATTTCAGCCATGGTTCCTGTTAGCTCTGCGGCATTAAAGTGTCTTAAATCATCAGTTTCAATAATAGCGCCTTGGACATTCATTGGTATATCTAACCAACAGGGTCCAGGTCTACCGTTCTCAGCTAGAAACAGTGCTTTGTCTAAGTGATATCTAATCTCCAATGGGTCTGTCACCATAACTGCATATTTAGTCATGGTTTGCACTGTTTTAGTGATATCAAACTCCTGATCTCCCATCTGCCTTAGTGCAAGCCCTGTGCTTCTGACCGTAGTCTCGTACTTTACTTGTCCTGATATGACTAACATAGGTATGGAATCAAGATATGCTCCCATCACACCACTAACCGCATTCATCCCCCCTGGTCCAGTGGTAACGCAGCTGACACCAGTCTTCCCACTTATCTTAGCATAGCCCTCCGCCGCTATCGTACAAGCCTGCTCGTTGTGATTATAAATGCAAGAGATCTTTGGATGCTTGCCAAAAGCATCATTTAAATGCATGGCACCTCCGCCCACTATGGTGAATACCGTTTCAAGACCACGTGACGCTATCTCACCAGCTATATAGTCTGCTACCCTAATTTTCATTTGGCTCCTCATTTCTGTTTATGTTTTAGTTTTTTGTAGACAGGCACCCAACCACCCATGTTTACAAATCAGTTTTTTGCGCCGTTTCCACAAAAGGTTCTCCCCGCCAATACCAAAGACTCATCTTATATTTCCCGTCCAGTTTATCTCCATATTGTCCATGGCGCCTTACCGCTCTCCCAGAGCTTTTCTAATAGGTGTTTATCCCTTTGGGTATCCATACACTGCCAAAATGTTGTATGCTTATATGCTACAACTTGTCCTTGATCTGCTAGATCAGCAATGGGTGCATCTTCAAACGGTATATCGTCCCCTTGTATTTTGTCCAAAACTTCAGGCTCTAGGACCATGAATCCTCCGTTCACCCAGTCTCCGTCACTTTGTCCTTTTTCTCTAAATGACTTGACAACATCACCCTCATCTAAATCAACTACACCATATCGGCTGGCTGGTCTAACCACCGTCATAGTCGCCAGCTTTCCATGGGCCTTGTGGAAAGCAACTGTCTTTGCTATATTCACATCGGACACGCCATCACCATATGTCATGAGGAAAGTTTCATTGTTGATATATTCTTTTATTCGTTTTAGCCTACCACCTGTCGCTGTATTTTGTCCTGTATTGACCAATGTCACTTTCCACGGTTCAGCAAAGTTGTCATGGACGGTCATTTCATTTTTGGCCATATCAAAAGTCACATCAGATGCGTACAGAAAATAATCCGAAAAGAACTCTTTAATAATATGCCCTTTGTATCCAAGACATATAACAAATTCATTGAATCCGTAGTGGGAATATATTTTCATAATATGCCACAATATAGGCATGTCCCCAATTTCTATCATTGGTTTTGGCTTTAAATGGGATTCTTCACTGATACGTGTTCCAAGTCCACCTGCTAAAATCACTACTTTCATGTTACTTCCCTTTCTTCATCTGCACTATATTGTCGAAATTTTCATGGAGGATTAGCTACTATGTTGCAAATAGTCTTTGCTAATTTTTTAATTAATATGATATAATAAATGCCAAGATGCATTTATTGCGTCCTTGTGCAGCAAATTGCATTAACAATTTGCACTGATGATGTACTATTCATTTCTATCGGTAGTTTTTAATTTTTTTTTAGATAAGAGGAAAATTTATGCAGAATATAAATACAGCTATTGTGACAGGGGCCACGGGACATTTGGGTTTTGCTTTAACAAAACACCTTATCAGCCAAGGTATTTTTGTATACTGCGTTTGTAGGCCTAAGTCTTCAAATTTGCCACGCCTTATTCAATACTTGGAAAGTTTGTCTGGTGAGACATCAATGTATGCCGCCATCGTTGACTTGGACCTCCATGACTTGGCAAAACTGCCTGAGCGTATCACCAATCCTTGCGATGTGTTTTATCACCTAGGTTGGGATGGCGGTGTTAAGGTGGGCACTGGTCAAGATTTGAACATCCTTACCTCAGCTATGGCATTGATCGCTGCTGCCAAGACTGGTTGCAGGCGTTTCATCGTCTCCGGTAGCCAAGCTGAATATGGGTTACATACTGAACGCATCTATGAGAATTCCACGTTGCACCCAGTGACTGCCTATGGCGAGGCCAAAGTCGCCTCCTATTTTTTGACCAAGACCTTAGCTGAAAAGCATGGTGTTGAACATATTTGGTGCAGAATATTCAGTGCTTATGGTCCCAACCAGAACAGAAATATTTTGGTTGATTATGTCTTACAGTCTCTTATGAGCGGTGTGTCACCCGAAGTCACCCCATGTGAGCAACTCTGGAACTTTATTCACGAAGAGGATGTGACTGAGGCACTATATGCACTGGGTACTTCACCTGCCGTGAATGGGGTATATAATATTGGCCATTCCGAGAGTAAGATATTAAAAGAGTACCTTGAAGATCTTCGCATGGTGCTTCAAAATCAAATAGGGCATGTGCCTGAGATAAAATTTGGAGCCAAGAGTTATGGCTTTAATCATATCATGCATTTAGAGCCTGATATCTCCAAAATCATCAAAGATACGGGGTGTCAGCCAAAAATTACATTCGCTGACGGCATTGCAAACACATGGACGCAGCTGTCAAAAAAATAGTTTGTTAAAAAATCAGGACCTGATTGGATTTTTCCAATCAGGTCCTTTGATTTTATAAAAAGCATGGTGTCAGTCAAAAATGACACTAGTTTATCACCGTTATATTGCAGATTGATGACTTGCCTTCTGCTGTTGTAACGGTCACTTGGGCGGAACCTTTGCGTACACCTTTGATCTTTCCAGTCTGATCTACGGTCACTACAGAGGAAGAACTGGTCTTCCACCTAACAGTAGAAGTTGCACCCTCTGGCAATATTGTGTAGCCCAAAGTACTAGTTTCGCCAACCTTTATGGTCATTGTTTTTGTGACCATAGCAATGCCTGTTGCCTTTAATACCACTGTTACTTTGCAAGAATCTGTCTTGCTACCATCATCGGTAACCACACTAATGACAGCGGTGCCTACACCTCTTGCCGTAATCTTTCCATACTGATCTACACTAGCAATGGTGTCATCACTAGAGTACCATGAGGCACCTTTCACGGTGGCCCCTGATGGGTCGTATTTTACGGTTAATGTGCTAGTAGATCCTACGCCTAAGCTTAGGTCCTCCTTTGAAAGAGCTATCTCATTCACCCCTACTGCTGGCTTTGCTTTCACGCTTACGGTAGTGATAGCCGTTTTTCCATTGGCAGCTCTAGCTGTAATTCTAACGCTCTTACCTGCGGTGATACCTGTGACAATACCATTTTGGTCTACTGTGGCTATCTTAGAATCAGCGGAAGACCATGTGATTTCGCTTAAGTCCGCCAATGCAGGGGTCACAGCTGGCATCAATTGTGTTATCTCACCTACGATTACATTGGCTGTTGTCCTTGTATACACACCTGTTATGGCTGTTGTCTTCTTCTCATCGCGCTTGGATATAGCCTTAACAGGGGTGGCCTTGGCTAAGTTATCACTGGTCGGTGCTATTCCACCCTCTTGATCATGGGTTTCACTAGCAGCTACCGTATTGGAGACAGCCATCAACAGTCCCGTGTCTTCAATGCTATCTGGTACATTGGCAAAAGCAGTATTGATAGCACTTGGATCATCTATTGTGACAACTGTTACTGTCGCGCTCGGTAGTATCATGGATCTAAATGCAGGCGGTGAAGGTATGGCAGGTTCCGGCACACATCTAAGTGTGAATGAATATGATACAACCTTTCCATTCTCACCTTGCGGATCTATGGATTGTAATACAGTCCCTACTACAGTTTGCCCTGGTGCCAGGAAAGTAATCTGTCCAAGATCATTAATGGTAGCTACTGTTTTATCAGTGGACCCCCACGATACCCTTTTTCCAATTTCTTTATAGGCTGTCGTTGAATTGGCAATACTAGCGTAGGTCGGTGTTATTACAATACCAGGCGCAAGATCATAAGTTCTGCCTACATAATACTCCCCATTTGCAGTTGCTGGTGCTGGTGGATTGATCTTATAACTTGTGGCCGGTATTGGCTTTACAGTTAATGTAAAGATAGCTTTTGCTGTCTTGCTAGGTTCTATTGGTGATGGTTGCCCTGAAGAAAGTGAGTCAGGCGCTTTGCCTTCTTCACTGGTGGCACTTAATTCAATCGTGGCTACACCCACATCAAGTCCAACTAACTCAGCAGTGACACCGCTCACATATCCGTAATTGTCCTTTGCAAAGCTAATGTTTTGTATTTTCGCAACATCGGTAATCTCTTTGCCATCGACTTTGTCAAGAATTCTCCATTTAATGCCACCCTCTGTGATATTTGGACTCACCCCAGCCGTTTCCGAGTTAAATGTAGCCCTTATCTTTTGAATTTCCACGTTGGTGCCAGTAGCAGCATTTGGATTCGTTGCCACCATAATCGAACCAGAATTCTTTTTTGTAGTGTCATCAGTGAGCAATGTCAATGTGCTTATTGGAATTGGTTTTACCCAAATATAGAACTCTTCACTATGGACTTTATTCGCTACCACAAGAGGTATTGTGGCCGTTGAATTCAATGCTTCCTTCGTATTGTTTCCTGCACCTTTATACTCAATATTTGGTCCATAGAAGGCACCATCAGACACGGTAAGCTGTGAGTTTGAAAGCATAACAGCTGGATCATCCGGTGTAGTATTCTTATACATTGGCTGCGGTCTGTCTGAAGGTATTGTAATTGTAACTTTGGCTAAGCCAGGTTTTACCGCTGTTGCCTTACCTGCGCTATCAATGACAACTGGGCTGATTCCACCAGTGGCTGTTCTATCTGGATTAATGGCTTCTGTTAGATACCATACATTCTTATCTGTGGCATTGGTAGGCGTAATTGTTGGTAATAATGTTTTGATTTTGCCGCTACCACCATCCATGGTCATAACTTTTCCATAGTGCTCTTGAGGAAGTCCCATAGATATACTGGCAACACCTATTGGTGCTACTACTATAGTCTTGGTATCTGACTTGCTGCCATCTTCCGATGTACACGTGATCTGAGCTACACCAGGTGAAAGAGTACGCAAAACCCCTGCCTCTACAGTAGCAACAGAGGAGTTATCCGTTGTCCATGTAACACGAGTATTAGCAGGATCTTCTGCTCCTTTTATCTTCTCCCATTTACCTGTTGTGGTATTTTTTTCATAGTTAAATCCATAGGCCAATGTTGGGAAAGAACCCTGTATGAACACCCAATTATCCATCATGATATTCACGTTTTTAACTTGACCTTCACCAAGTTTTGGCAGAACCATTACCTTTATTTCCACCTTCAGACCCGTTAGTGTTCTTCCAATTAGTGTAGCAGGTGCGTCTATAATGGCAGTTTCAGTGGCCTTAATGATTGCACCATCACTTGCTATGGCAGCAGGTGTGATTGTGGTCTTTGTCGTAGCATGTGTACCCTTAACCTTTGCCTTTTGACTATCATCACTATATGGATACACCCCTTGTGTCAACTCAACATTGTTAGGCATGTCGGTGTCCCAAATAACCCGCTTATTAGAAGCCTCCTCTGGTCCGATGAAATATGGGATTGTTACAGTATTCCCTTCATATATTTCCAGTCGTGAACTTAGGGTGCTTTCAAACTTGGTCACAGGAATGTCTGAGAGTGTTACTTTAGCCTCTACCTTTTGACTCATATCGGCTTCCGGCACCCCCGTTATGGTGATGTCCTTTTTACCACTCATCACCAGATTCTCAACAGGTCTCATCAGATTGGTCTCGTTGTCAATGGTGATGAATCCAACCGGATTCACAGTCCATCTCATCTTTTGATTGGTGGGTACTATTTTGAAAATCGGATCTAGTGTTATGGTGGTCATATAATCATTGATCATAGCAAATGTCTTACTAGCTAGCGATACCGACAATTTTGTCGTACTTATCACAATAGGCACACTGGTCACCGCTGTGGAGTCATCTACGGAGGTCACCGTTAACGTAGCCGTCCCTGGCTTTATAGCGGATATTATTACACTATTGGGATCATTTGGATCTTCCGCTAAGGTGGCTATATTGCTAGCACTTGTCTCAAGGTTCCATGCCACTCGATTGGTTACGTCCTTCTCGTAGCCCACTGGATACACTACCTTGGCCGTTAATCTTTGGATACCATTGGTAAACATGGTTATTTCTTTTTTATCTAGTTCCACGCGCAGCCTGTCATCTACAACGACACTACATGTTCTCCACAAAGTAGTATCTGCTTGGGATGTAACTATAATCGTAGTGTTCCCAATATTCACACCCGTTACCGTTCCCGTGCCTTTTGTACCTGCTTTTACCGTAGCTATATTTGTATTATCGCTCTTCCATGTAACATTTCTGTTGGCCTGAGATATAGGCGCCACAAAGGCAACCAGTTCATAGGTACCTGAAACCCCCATCTCAAGTTGAGATTTGTTTAGATTTAATATTATATCTGGCCCATTTGGTAGCACCGCGATTTGGCAGGAAGCTTGTTGCCCCGATGTAGTCCTAGCAATAATATTGGTAAAACCTCCGCTTATGCCTACAATACGCCCTATACTATCTACCTTTGCTACACTAGGGTCTTCACTGCTCCATGTGACCTTATCTGTTGTTCCTAACGGTAGTACTGTGGCTATGAGCCCAAGTCTGCTTCCTACCTCTACCTCTGCAATCTTTTCATCAAGGGTAATTGAGGTACTTTTTACTGATTTTACAATCTTTACCGTAATGGTGGCCAACTTTTTCACATCTTCTCTAGATGTAATGGTAACCTTGACGCTTCCCTCTGCATATGGGGTAAGGAGTCCGTACTCGTCTACCTCCGCCAAGGCTGGTTTATCTACCGTCCATTTTGTATTGATTGGATCAGCACCATCTTGCGCAGTTATTTCTTTAGCCCCGTATCTCACATAGGCCTCTAGCTGTGTATCTACGCCTGATGCTACTGTTATTGCGTTGTTTGGTACATATACTGAGTTGACTACAATGGGCTCTTCAAAGTCTGACCCTCCCACTCCAATTAGATTAAGTATGGTAGTCCTTACATCATCAAGACTGGTATATGGTGCCAAATCAAAGGCTTTGGTCATTATGTCAACTTTTTTTGGTGCACTAAATGAAAGATATGGCTCAATGCCTAGCGGTAGATTCAGTATGGAATAATTTGTTTTATTTTCAATTATTTTCTGAAAATCTGCTACGTTCTGACATGCATTAATGGAGTTCAGCAAGGTACTTTCGGATTTTATGGTGGTTTCTAATGCTTTATTAAAGGCCGCCACAAAGGTTTTTGTATCTGGAAAATCTGCTTTTTTGCCAGACAAAATCGTCCTGGCAATAATCACTTTACCAAGCTCTGAAAGACTCATATATTTGCTAGAACTAGAAACATCAATACCAAGCTCAGCGGCGTATAACTCATCTTCCATGACAATACGAAGTTCCTCTGCACTTATGGCGCCATTGACAGCACCTAGGGCCGTCTTTCTCGATGACTCAAGCAATAGCTGCTTTTGTATCTTCGCCTTTGTTGTCAACGTGTCTTTAACCAATGCCATTTTTACAGCTATATTGGTCTGATCAATCAAAGAGTATGTTCTAAAGGCTCTTAGGTCTAGCCCCAGCGGATTGTCTGTTCTAAGCAATCTTTTGATAGCCTCAGATCCATTGTATATCTCACCATCGCAACCAACAAACACACCTTGTGTGTACTGTTCTATTAGCGCTGCTTCTCTTGACGGTTGTAGATTCAAGTCTTCAATGGCAAGGTTGCTTGCTCTAATATCAAGAACCTCTGCATAGTTGGTGCTACTGCCCCACTGGATATATACTCTCTGGCTAATATTGCCCTTTGGGTCAGAGCTATCCCTTGTGACAGGAACGTTTAAGTATAAATATCCGCTACTATTAACATTATATACATACTGCTTTGGCTCCCCGTCAAAACGGTGAACCACAGTTGCGGTTGACGCACCCGAACCTGGTGGTCTAGGTATTCTCATCTCTACCCAGTAGCCCGACCTTGGCGCCATCTCTTTCCCTTCTATCAAAGGTACCTTGACACCACCTTTGGCAGTTACGTATGCCGTATTTGATGTTTCTGTACCAATGGTTACTACATTGAGCCCTGCGCCAGAAGTCGTATCCTCCACGCTAGCACTAATATCATAACGATAGTCGTCTTTGTATCTAACAACTTTATTTTGATTGTTTCCAATAAATAACTCACCAGCTACCGTCTCACCGGCCACCCTAGCAGTCAGATTGTTTGCTATTTTGTATGTGGTTGGATCTATGGAGCTGCTTAGTCCACTTGCATTGATTTGAAGCTCTCCCACATCGCCAGCACCAGTTATTTCAACGCCTCCAGCGTTAACTCCTACGAACTCAACAGCGCAGTTTTTAGCTATTGTCATAGCTGACTGGTTGGAATTCTCTCCAAACCTTACATTTGTCACATTAGAATCACCTGTTATATTTAGTACTGCTTTGGCTGAGTCAATATCTACAGAGTCCATATCTGCATTCCAGATGTTAAAAGTAGATCCTTGTACTGCCGTATTAGGCACCTGCAAAGAGGTAAAGCCTATTCCATCTAGTATTGTACTGGTTTTGGCTGTAACTACACCAGGCTCTGCCCCCTCTTCTGTAACCAAGCGGACATCTACTGATGGGCTGTTAACGTAGATCCCCCCCAGTACCTTTGTATTCACCAAATGCACACTGTTAGGTCCGCCTGCACGCACCACAAGACGACCTTTGATGGTGGTGCCTTCAATGGTAACGCCACTATTGCCCACACCATCCCCAATGACTAGGTCTCCATTGATGGTCATTCCGTTTAACGTAGCATTTGCTTCATTGATTACCATACATTTAGGAATAATCGTGCCTGCATAGTCTTTGTTGTTGACATAAATCTCTGTAAACATATTGGTAACAATGGCTGCAAATTCAGCTCTTGTCAAATATGAATTGGGTCTTATCTCATAGGTAGGTGTTTTGCTCTTACCACCTATTGCAAAACCATTTATATATCCCGCCGCCGCCAAAGCTGCTAGTGGTTTCATTCCATTCTCAGAGATTTGATTATAATCTGTGAATTTGCTCAGTGACACTGTACTATCTGTCGAAAGCTCCATGGCGCGAGCCATGCCCACAAAAGCATCTTCCCTTGTAATAGGATCCTCTGGTGCTAGTATCCCTGTTCTCTTGCCCCAAATCGTTCCCATAAAGTACGCCTTTTGTAGGTTTTTATAATACCATTTGCTTGTTTTGACATCACTGAATTCGGATAAATCAGCTGTAGCAGTGGATTTCATAATGTTGTTGATGATGGAGATAAACTCCGCTCTGGTCATATTGGTATTCGGGTTATAATTCCCTTTGTCATCTCCATTGACCATGCCCATATCCGCCGCATGTTTTATAGCGCCTTCGCCCCAGTGACTGGCTATGTCATTGAACCTAGGCTTAGCAGCAGCACTAGCCTCCATGGCTGGCGTGCCCGTCATTAGGCTAGTGACCACCATAGTAGAGATCAAGATACCCGCTACTACCCTATTAAAATGCTCTTTCATTTTTGTTTTCATTGTTTTTTCCTCACTCTGCTACTACCACGCAGTTACGTCCCTTTTCCTTGCCCGCATATAAAGCTTGGTCTGCGGCACTTATATTTTGCTCTATGGTTTTACTTAGGTCAAACTCTTTCACTCCGAAGGTAATGCTGCAAGTAATTTGATTTTTATCAAAGGAGTATTTATATTCATTTATACGTTTTCTCATATTATCCGCGAACATGGCTGCCTGGTGTCCATCTGTGTTAGGTAGCAGCAACATGAACTCCTCTCCACCCCATCTGGCTACAACATCACTTTTTCTTGATGTTCCTTGCAATAAAGTGGCTACGGCCTTTAAGATATAGTCTCCTGCATTATGTCCATATGTGTCATTGATTGATTTGAACTTGTCGATATCACCCATAATCAAAGAAAATGGTGAATCTCCACGTTCAGCTCTTGCTATTTCTGTATTGATGGTTTCTATCATATGATTTCTATTGTATAATTTGGTTAAAAAGTCAGTTCTTGTTATTTTTTTAAGTTCATTATGCACACGGGCTAATTCTAAGTGGGTATCAATCCTAATGTTGATCTCTACCGCCCTAAATGGCTTATGTATATAATCTACACCGCCTGCCTCAAAGCATTTCATCAAAGTTTCATCATCATCTAAGGATGTAATAAATATAATTGGAATA
>JAVBKP010000045.1:0-9432 GCA_031553975.1 Anaerovoracaceae bacterium
ATTTAATTAATTTTTAACTTTCCTTCATCCACTGTGATTCCAAGGGTTTGATTAGGCTCTAAATCTCCTCCAATAATCAATTTGGCAATCAAAGTTTCGAGTCTGTGTTGCAAAAATCTTTTCAATGGTCTTGCACCATAGATAGGATCGTATCCATTGTCAATAATATATGACTTAGCCGCCTCATCTAGGACAATGGACAGTTGTTTGTCCTTTAGCCTCTTTTGCAAATCTTCTATCATCAAATCTAGAATCTTTACAATCTCTGCTCTTGCCAACGGTTTGTAAAATACAATTTCGTCTAATCGATTTAAAAACTCTGGTCTAAAATGAGCTTTTAGTAGTTTGTCTACCTGTGCCTTAGCATCCTCACCAATCTCCCCCTCAGTTTCAATGCCCTCTAGGATATAGCTAGCACCTAGGTTTGACGTCATGATGATTATAGTATTCTTAAAATCCACAGTACGACCTTGCGAGTCTGTTATTCTTCCATCATCAAGCACCTGAAGTAATATATTAAATACATCACTATGAGCCTTCTCCACTTCATCAAATAGGACTACAGCATATGGTTTTCGTCTAATGGCCTCTGTCAGCTGTCCTCCTTCTTCATATCCAATATACCCTGGAGGCGCCCCAATAAGCCGAGATACAGAATGTTTTTCCATGTACTCACTCATGTCCACCCTAACGATATTATGCTCATCATCAAACAGTGCCTCGGCCAATGCTTTTGCCAGTTCCGTTTTCCCTACGCCTGTAGGTCCTAGGAACATAAACGAGCCAATTGGTCTATTTGGGTTTTGTATGCCTGCCCTAGAGCGCAAAATAGCCTCTGCGACGCTTTTTACAGCATCTTGTTGTCCAATGACCCTTTTGTGCAACAAATCCTCCATCCCAAGAAGTTTTTCACGCTCACCCTCTATCAATTTAGCAACAGGTATTCCTGTCCATCTGCCTACAATACGAGCAATCTCTTCTTCTGTCACCTTATCTCTAAGTAAAACACTTTCACGCTCTGCCTTCTCAGCAATGGTCTCTTCCTCTGCTAACCTTTTTTGTAATTCAGGTAATTTACCGTATTTTAATTCTGCTGCCTTTTCTAAATCGTAATTCCGCTCTGCCATTTCCATTTGTACATTGAGATTTTCTAGCTCTTCTCTCAGCTTTTGCACCTTTGATATAGCTTGCTTTTCATTTTCCCATCTTGCTTTCATTTCGTTAAAGGTAGCACGAAGATTGGCTAGTTCAGATTGAATGTCTTTTACGTGTGCCTCTGATAGCCTGTCTTTTTCTTTTTTTAATGCTGCTTCTTCTATTTCTAGTTGCATGATTTTGCGAGATATTTCATCTAATTCTGTAGGCATAGAATCCATCTCAGTCCTTATTAGCGCACAGGCTTCATCCACCAAGTCTATGGCTTTGTCAGGTAAAAAACGGTCTGAAATATACCTGTTAGATAACGTAGCCGCCGCGATTAGCGCTTGGTCTTGTATTTTCACCCCGTGAAATACCTCATAACGTTCTTTTAATCCTCGAAGTATTGAAATAGAGTCCTCTACAGTAGGCTCAGATACCATGACCGGCTGGAATCTGCGCTCTAGGGCTGGATCCTTTTCTATATATAGCTTATACTCATTTAGTGTAGTCGCACCTATGCAGTGAAGTTCCCCTCGCGCAAGCATGGGCTTTAATAAATTCCCAGCATCCATAGCACCATCGGTTTTGCCAGCACCAACAATGGTATGAAGTTCATCTATGAAGAGAAGAATTTGGCCTTCACTTTTTTTAATCTCATGTAATACAGCCTTTAATCGTTCTTCGAACTCACCTCTGAACTTGGCTCCTGCCACCAATGCACCCATATCCAATGAAAAAATCTTTCTGTCTGAGAGACTGTCTGGTACGTCTCCACGTACTATTCTTTGCGCTAATCCCTCTGCTATGGCTGTCTTGCCAACCCCTGGCTCACCTATTAACACAGGGTTGTTCTTTGTTTTTCTGGATAATATGCGAATCACATTTCGTATTTCATTGTCTCTGCCTATGACTGGATCTAGCTTTTGATTTCGGGCTAGTTCCACCAAATCTTGCCCATATTTTTCTAGCACATTATACGTATCTTCTGGATTGTCACTGGTCACCCTTGTGTTACCTCGTATCTCTGCGAGTGCCTTTAAAAATTTATTTTTTTCAATATTTGGTGAAGAAAAAATTGTCTTAACATTTGTATTTGGTCTCGTTAGAAGTGCCAACATCATATGTTCTACCGAGACATACTCATCCTTCATCTGACTGGCTTGCCTTTCTGCCTCTGAGAACGTCCTCTCTAACTCCGGCGAAGCATATACCCTCACTGTGTCTTGTCCTGGCCCTGATACCCTTGGAAGCCTCTTAATCCTCTCTAGGGCGCGCGCCTTTATCTCTTTGGGATCTAGCTCCATTTTTAATATCAATTGCGGTACAAGCCCGTTTTCTTGCTCCAGTAGCGCATACACTACATGCTCTTGCTCTATTTGCATATTTTGGTACTCATAGCAAGTATTTTGGGCATTTTCCAAAACATCCAATGACTTTTGTGTATATTTGTTTGTATTCATTTTTTATATACCCCCCTTACATAATATAAACACTTTGTAGCAATTAATAATCTACTTCGTCTAATAATTTTTTGCTTTCCTCTTCGGTGCTTTGGGCTATATTCCTAAGTTTGTTCTGTATTTTGCGGGTGCGTACTCCTACTAATTTGTCAAGTTCAGAGTTTGCTTGCTCTATTCTTTGTTGTGTGGCCGCTAACACATCCCCAAATTTGTCGAATTCGGTCTTTACTGCGCCAAGCACATTCCAAACTTCACCAGAATGTTTTTGAATAGCCAAGGTTTTGAATCCCATTTGGAGGCTATTGAGTAGTGCCGCCATAGTAGTAGGCCCTGCAATATTAATCTTATATTCCCTTTGCAATGTCTCTACCATACCCCTACGAACTACTTCTGCATACAGTCCTTCTATAGGTAGAAACATGATGCCAAAATCCGTCGTCCGGGGTGGGTCTATGTATTTTTCGTGTATTGTTTTGGCGAACAGCTTAACAGAGCGTTCCAATGCCAAAACTGCCACGTCTACCGCCCCTTTATCCCCTTGTTCATAGGCCACCAGCAATCTCTCGTAGTTTTCCATTGGAAATTTGGCATCTATTGGTAAATATACAGGTTCCTCACCATCACCAGGAAGTTTAACAGCAAACTCCACGGGGTCACGGCTATCAGCCTTGGTCACCACATTTTCATCATACTGTTCCCTGGGTAATATCTGTTCTAATATAGCGCCTAACTGTATTTCACCAAGTATGCCTCTTGTCTTCACATTTGACAATACTTTTTTTAAGTCGCCTACGCCAGCGGCCAATGTCTGCATCTCTCCAAGCCCTTTGTGGACTTGTTCCAACCTCTCACTAACAATCTTAAAAGATTGGCCTATTCTGTCCTCCAATGTCTTTTGTAACTTTTCATCCACCGTGTGCCGCATCTGCTCTAATTGCCTATTATTATCTGTCTGTATGGCCATAAGCCTAGTCTCTACAGTTTTTTGAAGGGAATTCAATCTCTCCCCTAACTGTTGATTTAGCTCGGATATTCGTTTGTCCTGTACGGCTGCCGTCTGTCTTTGCACCAACGCAAGCATATCCCCTAGTTGCTTTATGCTTCTTTGTATTACTAGCAAAAGCACAATCAAAATCACCATCCCGATGATTAATTGTACTAAAATTTGTATTAATGTCTGCTCCATACGCATTCCCCCTTATCCTAATTCTACCACCAAAAGAACATTTGTTCAATACCCTTTTCTACTGATTTTGACAAATAAATGCAATATATTCGTAATGGTTTTGTCAAGCAAATTATGTTAAAATGTGATTAGGACATGTCAATCGGATTACCGACTGACATTTTTATGCGAAAATGAAAGGAGTCACATAGTAATGTTAAAAATAAAGGCTAGTTTTAAGAGAGGTTTAGTTTTTTTACTGGTTCTCACTTTATTTGTTGGTGGATTTGCCGTTTTACCCCTTGGTAGCAATGCCGCAGATCAGCAATACAATGTCTTCCTAAATGGTTCACGTCTTACAGGTGCTACCGGATATTACATAAATAACACAGCCTACCTTCCTTGTTCTCTCATTGGCAATACGTTGAAAAACAGTGGTATTACTGTAGATGCTACAGGTAAACGTATAGCTGTAGATATGACCAAAGAAAACTTATTGCTTCCAGATACAACCCTGAGCAATTACATAAAAACAAACGCAGGTACGGCATATATTCCTGCTAAAACAATAAATTCACAATTGTATTTTCCGCTAAATGTATTAAAGCCTTTCTTCAAAGTTAAATACACAGTGGGCTCTTCCTCTATTAACCTAGCCAATACAAGCGACAAAGTAAAACTGGCGCAAGTCAACAAAGCTTCTATCAAAGCCATACCATCACTTAGACCTGTAATTGAGCCAACTTTAGAGACTCCTGTGCCACCAGCGGCTCCTGTAGAAACCTTACCCTCTGACAGTGCCATAACATCAGACTCGGCTATAACCTCTGATGCTTCTGTGACTGTGTCAGCCGCTGAAGTGGAACAAGTTACTGCCGTGACGCCAATTCCAACTGATATAACTCTTTACGCCAACGATGTTGTTACCATTCTAAAGACATATGACAACTACTATATGGTAGAAACAACAGATGGTACCCAGTGTTACATACCAAAGACAGATGTGACCATTTCTGATGTGGACCTAGCCAGCGTAGATTTTTATACTGCCAAAAAGAAAAAAGCTATCACAAATGGCAAGCTTTCTATCACTTGGGAATATGTTAACCTAGCAAATAACGGGTCCACGCCAGCTGCCCCAAACAGCAAATTAGGTGGTTTAGATGTTCTTTGCCCTATTTGGACAGCCTTTACTGACAGCAGAGGCACTGTTAAAAATGTGGCTGATAAAGGCTATACGGAAGCGGCTCATGCCAAAGGCTACAAGGTTTGGTCTACGGTGACCAATAGTTTTGACGGCGCTATGACAACTACAGTGCTTTCTAACAAAGCCTTACGGGATAAAGTCATCTCTCAATATATTATGTATGCCATGTTATATGATGTAGATGGTATCAATATTGACTTTGAGGGCGTTAAAGACGGAGATGCTGCAAAGCTAGTGACTTTCGTGTCTGAAATGCGTGCCTACACTGAAAAACTTGGTTTATACCTGTCTATCGATGTAATGGTGCCTCGTTCTTGGAATGTAGAATACGACTATAAGAATCTGCACAAACATGTTGATTATATTGCTATGATGGCTTATGATCAATACTACTCTGGTAGCAAATCACCAGGCCCTGTAGCTGATTATCCTTGGGTTAAAGACAACGTGGATCGTATCCTAGCCGAAGGTGTTCCTGCAAGCAAAGTTCTATTGGGCGTTCCTTCTTATATCAGGGCATGGACGGTAGATGGCAACAACGTGGTGACTAAGAGTACCGCCAACAGCATGATGACAATGCGTGATATCATTAATACAAAAGGGCTAAAGCCTGTTTGGTTGGAAGATCAAAAGCTTTACTATATAGCCTATACAGATAACGGAGATAATAAGAAAGTTTGGCTAGAAGATAGCCGTTCCCTTTCCCACAAACTAAGCCTTGTGCAAGATTATAACCTAGCCGGTGCCGCCTCTTGGCGAAAAGGCTTTGAAGAGCAAGCCGCTTGGGATGTATATGCCGGCATGCTCAAAACAGGCTTTACCAAAGAAAAATATCAGAACGGATATTAAAAACAAGCGTTAAATAAGACCAAAATCAAATCACCCTAGGCTAGCATATCAAATTGCTAATCTAGGGTGATTTTTTATCTTGCCTCTGCTCATGGGAATAGAAATGTGGTGAAGTATTTGTATTTTGGCACTGTCACCATTTCAATTATATACGTACACTCGAGCTCCTAACAGGTTCCCCATGGGCAGGGCAAACCCATTGAAAATCCAATTCATGTAACGATTCTACAGATTTTTGATTTTGCTCCATGTCGACTGTGAACATCTCTGGTGGAGGGCCAATTTTATTGTCTTTGGTGGCAACCATATCCCCTGCAAAGAGAACATTGTCAAAGAGCAGGCATGTATGACCTGGCGTATGCCCTGGGGTTGGAAATAATTTGAACCCACCCATCTCATTTCCCTGAAATACTTTTAAGTTCTGCGGAATCTGGGCTTTCATGAGTATTCCTAGTATTTTTTTAATGCCTGGTCGCTTCTTTTTTGCCAGAACATATGGTAAGTCTATTTCAGAAATATAGACATCACAATTGCATTGATTTTGAATAAAAGCAGCATTGCCAATGTGATCAATGTCATGGTGGGTAATCAGAATTTTGCTTATCTTGTTCAGGCCTTCTCGCCGCAATTCGTCCATGATTTTCTTGCCACGTCCTGCAAAACATGTATCAATTAATACGGTTCCTTCTTGTGTTTTCACCGCGTAGGCATAAGCACCTTTGGTGGCTTCAATCTTGTAGACATTCTCTGTTACGTACATAGTCACTCCTTTTGTCGGCTAAAATCCGTTGCATTCTACTTTGTGCATAGAGCACATTAGATTTTTATTCTAAATTTAGCACCATTAAGTAATCGTCTTCACGCTCTGCAATCATTTTGTTTACCATAATCGTCTACATCTATACTGATTTCTTGCTCTTTCGTTCTCATTTCACGAATTTCAAATTGTTCTTTAATCATGATTCCTGCTTTCTACATTTGCCTACAAATTGGTTCCATGCATACATTGTTGTTTTATTGGTTTACATTGGTCTTGATCATATCAAGAAGCGTCTCCGCTGGTTGGGCTCCAAAAGCAGCCAACTTGCCATCTATTAAGAAATAAGGTACCCCATCTATCCCCAGTTTTTTTGCTTTGTTTATATCTTCACTAACATCACTGGCAAAATCATCACAAGAAAGCACTTTTCTCACCTCCGCTTCATCAAGACCTATTCCGCTTCCAAGTTTTACAAGTGTTTCAATGTCCCCAATATTTTCTCCCACTGCAAAATGGGCTTTCATCAATATTTCTGCCACTTCTCTCATTTTACCTTTTGCTTTTGCATAATGGGATAGCCTGTGGGCATCAAAGGTATTGGTCGTCACAACTTTGTCAAAATTCATAGGAGGTCCCACTTCTGCGCCCTGCATAGCCACTCTCAAATGCATGGCTTTTGACTCTTCTAGGCCAATGCCGTATCGCGCTGCTATGATTTCATAACTGCTGGCTTTTGGATATTTTTCTGCCCTTGGGTCTAGCTGAAAGCTTTTAAATTCCACTTCAATGCTGTGCCTATTGTCTATTTGCTCCAATGCCTTTTCCAAGTTGCGTTTGCCAATATAGCAAAATGGACACACAAAGTCCGACCAAATTTCTATTTTCATTTTGAACCTCTATTTCTTACGTATTTCATATTTTAGGTTCCCTTTCTATTTTGAAAATTATCCAGATATGCAACAACCTCACTAATGTCATCTAGAATCTGGCATCCTGTTTTTTCAAGCACACTCCTACTCTGGTGCCCATTTGCTATTAAGATACAATGGCATCCTATGACGCTTGCAACCTCAAAATCATGGAGAGTATCGCCTATAAGCAAAACGTTATCTGCATCAATATTGTTTTCCGTCATCCACATTTGCCCTATTTCTTTCTTGCTGTGAGCAAAGAAATTATCAAGACCCAAAATAGCTTCAAATACTTTCGTAATGTTAAAAGGTTTCATTTGGTCTGCAAGATGTTGATTTTGGGTAGCCGATAATATGATTTGTTTTATGTCGCATTTGTTTATGTGATATAAAACATCCGATGCATTTATGTGCAGTTTGCAAACATTGCTTTCACCTTGATAGCCTTCTACAAAAATTCCAGCCAATTCCTCAAATGATTCTGCATCAAAAGAAAGTCCTGCTTTTTTATAGTACTCCACAACAGGAAAACAAAATATATCTTGATATGCCTTTTTACTAGAAATAGGGGCGGCACTGCGATCTCTCAGCAACTTATTCATTGCCTTGATGCTCACTTCTACATCATCAAAGAGGGTGCCGTTCCAATCCCAAATCACATGGGTTAATTTTGCCATAGAAATTTCCTCCTACTCGTTGATCTTTTTATAAAACCAATGGGACAGCTACAGCGCCGCTGCTGGGTTATGTCCCAATACCCTATTCCCCCTTGTTTTTTTAAGATATAACAATCTATATATATAATATGATACTTTATATATAGAATAAAATCAAGAACATTTTGAACGTGCGTTCTTGTTTTTAACTTGCTTGCTGTATTGTACAAATCAACGATTTGCTGCTTAAATTCCGCTGTATAAGACTTTTGCTTTTTTGCCATGTTGAACTTCTCCTTTGCTCTTTTTCTGTTATTATAGATTGTTCAACTTTTTGTGCCCAAGGTATTGACATTGATCCACAAAAAAGCAACCGCTGTTTTTAGCGATTGCTTTTAGTTGCTTTTGTCTCTTATTTATTTTCTCTGCTTTTGATTCTCGGAACTATATCATCCATCCAGGTTCCGTTTAATGCTGCTTCCCTCTCCACTGTGTAGTTTCCACTTCCAGACACAACCCTTATCGGCTTTCCTAATGCCGTTGCGAGCCAATCGATTGCTTCTTCTGCCTCTTTTTTTCGTTCTTCTAGAGTCATATTGAGATGACGCAAAGAATTTTCATCTCTTATTTTTCTTATTTCTTGCATCGCTACACTGGTACTCATCATTCTCCCTCCCCCATAATCATACTTGGCGAAATAATACTAATCTCTTTATAGTGCTGAATTGCATTTACTACTTTTACTTTATTGATTGTCTTAAAGTTCACTAGATGCTTAAAATTCCATGAAACTATTACATCACAATTATTAACCACCTCAAATGCAATATGTTTGCAATCGTCCATACTCCTTTGTGTCAGTACTTCGTTTTTAATGTATTCATTAGCAAGCTCATTTATTTCATCTGTTTCAGACAAAACTTGAAAACTAATTTCTTTTAATTTTTCCGTCATTTTACTGCGTTTAGGCTCTGAACATTTTTGCAGTTCTTCAATTGTGACTGTTGATAAATAAAGATCATATTTATTATCTACACAATCCTTCCACATAATATTTGTATCTGCCATTTTGTCTGTCGCATCGTCGGCAAAAAGGTAGCTTATTACAGACGTGTCAAGATACAGCTTGAGTTTTTTCAATTTCACCACCGCCCTCTGTTTTTTGTTTTAATAATTCTATGGGTTTTATCAGTACAATCGTCTGATTTTCCAAATCTATTTTCTTTATATCGTAGCCAGCCTCGAAGATTATTTTAGATACTGCATTGTTTCGAGATGGGAACC
>JAVBKP010000026.1:0-10977 GCA_031553975.1 Anaerovoracaceae bacterium
TATCATATCCGCCATCACTAACATGGCATGTATCAAGGCACACACCGATTTTATCACTTAGTTCAACTTTGTCTATAATGGCTTTGATTTCTTCAAAGTTACGCCCTATTTCGCTGCCCTTTCCCGACATGGTTTCTAGCAAAACCGTTGTTGTCATTTCGGGCCATAATATGTCGTTTAGCGCAGCGACTATCATTTGGATACCTATCTCGGTTCCTTGCTCTACATGGCTACCTGGGTGAAAATTGTAGAGATTTCCCGGGACATATTCCATGCGTTTTAGATCGTCTGCTAAGGTATTTCTTGCAAATGTCACTGTATCTGGGTTAGCAGAACACAAATTCAATGTATATGGTGCATGGGCTAATATCTTACCAAATCTGTTTTGTTCCGCTAATTTCAAATACTTATCTATATCTGCTGGATCAATATCCTTTGCCTTGCCTCCTCGGGGGTTACGCGTAAAGAATTGAAATGTATTGGCTCCAATTGTTACTGCCTCTTTGCCCATAGCAGCAAAACCCTTCGATGCCGATAGGTGGCACCCTATATTTATTGTCATAACGTAGTCTCCTTTAATTCTCTTCCCTTTTGCTTTGTTTTTTGATATTATATACCTACTATATTTTATAATAAGGGAGTTGGGTTTGCAATGATAAATAGCGTGGTTTGCAATGCGTTTCCATTCATTGGTCTTCAAAAAATAGACCGATTGGACATACTTTGGGATCTTTTTGATAATGTCTATCTCCCACATCTAGTAATACATGAGATTGCTTTTGGCGAAAATGCTACAGAAAATAGCAAAAAAGCACTACAGCAAGCTATGGATGAAAATAAAGTGATTCCCTACAAAATCCAAGGTGAAGACTTGATTTATCAATTCAAAAAACGATTGCCTCATAGAGAAACAGAAGTCATAATCGCCGCCAAAGAGCTGAATAAAAAAGTGGTCCTCATCGACGAGCTTTCCTCTCGTGGTTTCGCAGAGCGAATGGGTCTTTATCCCCTTGATATTATTGGACTCTTGCTACTTGCCAAAAAACTTAAAAAAATTGAGACAATTCAGTCGGTTCTTGACGAATTAATCAAAGCCGATCTTATGGAATACAAAATAGACAGCAAACCATACAACCGCATTCTTTTTCAAGCAGAAGAAATCGAGGTTTTTAAAATTTAGGTTTATGCGCTACAAGTGCTACATGCTGATGGACAAGCAGCAATCCCGCCCTTTGCTGTTTCACGCAAGGCCATTGGCAGTGACTGACCAACTTTGTACATTGCGTCTACTACCTCATCAAAAGGTACTGGGGCAAGTATCCCACTCATGGCTATCTCTGCGCTCACTAAAGCATTAGAGGCACCCATGGCATTTCTACTCTGACAGGGAGATTCTACCAATCCTTTAATAGGATCACAAACAAGCCCTAAAATATTGGAAAACGCAAATCCAGCCGCCGCTAGGCATTGTTCAGGTGATGCCCCCATCAATTGGCATATAGCAGAGGCCGCCATGGCCGAAGCAGTACCTACCTCTGCTTGACATCCACCTTCTGCGCCTGATATGGTAGCATTTAGAGCTGCCAAATACCCTACTGCTGACGCATTAAACAAAGCATCTATAATATCCTCTTCTTTTAGATTGCGTTCTTCCTGTAGTGCTATAAGTACCCCAGGCAGCACGCCGCATGATCCTGCTGTAGGTGCTGCTACGATTAATCCCATAGACGCATTTATCTCTAGTATGCCCATAGCATACGCTATTGCTTTAGAAGTAGTGCTCCCGCATATGGAACCTCTTTCATTGGTAAAGTTGTTTAGCTTAATGGCCTCTCCACCAATTAACCCTCCTATGGATTTTTCAGTTCCATTAAGAGCTTTTCTAGCAGATTCTTTCATTATTTTATAAGATTCAACCATTCTTGCCATAATCTCATCTTTGCTCCCTTGGCAAAAAGATATTTCTCTTTCTATCATGACTTGACTCATTGTCAAATTCTTTTCTTTGCAGAGATGTAACAATTCTTTTCCGTTAATAAAATTCATATTCTCCGTCCCCCTATACTGCAATAATGACTGTATCTAAAATATCCTCATCTTCAAGGATACTGGCCACCACTTCTTGGGGAATATTTTCATCTGTCTCTATGATGGTATATGCTATGGTTCCACGACTTTCTCGGTGAAGGTTCATGGTACCAATATTAATAGTATGTTCGCTTAATGCTGCCGAGATATGTGCGATGACACCTGGTATATCCTTTTGCTTTATGACTATGGTATTGTAGTTACCTGTCAGTGATATGGCTATACCATTTATATTGGTAACCACTATACTACCGCCTCCGATAGATTCACCTTCTACATAGGTTTTATTATCAAGTTCATCCACAAATCTTATAGCTACTGTATTGGGATGAGGTTTTACTATATCACGATTAGGTATAAAGCTATATTTTAGCCCTTCTTTGTCTGCATGAGCAAAGGCATCTTTTACTCGTGGATCCCTGGTTGTATACCCCATGATGCCACTCAAAAGAGCTCTATCTGTTCCATGTCCTTTGTATGTCTCAGCAAAAGAACCAAAGAGTTCAAATTCAACTTGTACAATTTTGTTTTTGGCTAGTTTGCTGGCCAAAGATGCAATCCGCAATGCCCCTGCCGTGTGAGAGCTAGATGGTCCTATCATAATGGGCCCGATAATATCAAATACGCTTATTTCTTTCAAATAAACACCTCATTTCTAAAAAAAGAGAGAGTAAAAGTACCCTCTCTTCATTATGCTCATTTTTTATAAAATACAACCATCAATTGTTGATACAAGGTTTCCAATCTCTGGTTTTGATAGCTGCGCTGTAGCACCTAACTCCACCCCTTTAACTCTCATTGCCTCGTCAATTAGTGATGAGAATATTATAACTGGTATTTTGTTTAATGCTTTGTTGCTCTTGCATAGCTTTGTTAGACGATGTCCATCCATCTTTGGCATTTCAATATCTGTTATGATACAAGCAACATAATCTTCAATATCAGTTTCATGGTCTTGGGCTAAATCTTCTAGATGGGCCCAGGCATCTTGTCCATTGGTAAACGCTGTTACATTGGTATATCCAGCTTTGTGAAGTGACTCAAATATCATTTTTTTGAGAAGAACAGAGTCTTCAGCCATAACAATCGGTTTTGCACTTCTCTCTCTTGGACCTAATCTATCAATTTCGTCCATTTGGATACCTGTCTCAGGAGAAATATCAAAGATTATTTTCTCAAAGTCAATAATAGTGATAAGCTTGTTACCAACTTTAGCAATTCCAGTAGCTAATCCGTCTTGTCCCCCGTATATTGTAGCATCTGGCTTTTCGATATTAGCCCAGCTAATACGATGAATGCCTTCTACTGTATGTACGTGGAATGCAGAGCTGATCTTATTAAAATTGGTAATGATGAACATATCTCTATCTTCGTTTGCAGATTTTCCAAGTGCCATATATGCTGGCAAATCAATAACTGTAAGTATAGTACCACGGGGATTGAATACCCCCTCAATCATTGGGTGCGCGTTAGGCATTGGGTTCACAGCGTCATACTTCATAATCTCAGTAACTTTTGCTACATTGATTCCAAAAGTGTTGCCCGCAATGGTGAATTCCATGATTTCTACTTCGTTTGTCCCACTTTCTAGCAAAATATCAGTCTTTACGCCAGCTGGACTTGATTTAATAGTTGACATAGTAGTACCTACCTCTCTTTTTATAAAATTTATATTATTGGTGTTTTTTTACATTTAGTATGCAACGGTTACTTATCTTTATGTACTTTGTTCCATACGATAACTGCTCTTATCACAGCTACACCAATTATTATCCCAGAAATCACAAAGCCCGAAGCCACAATTATTGGCACCCAGTTAAACCCTAAATCAAAATTCATACTTTCCATTTGACTACTCCTTTAACCATTAACTTATATTCTACTCTATTTCTACTATTATTTCAATACATTAACCACTACAGATACATCTTTCTTAATAATTTTTGTAAAGGAGGTAATTTAAATATTAAATAAGTAATTAACGCCCCACTAAAATTCAATATAATATCATCTATATCGCAACTGCCCACGCCACCAATCAATTGAATAGCTTCTACGGCAGTAACTATGAGTAACATGGTAAGTGAGAATGGTATTACCTTTCTCATTCTACTAAACAAAACGGGCAATAAAATTCCCATTGGTGCAAATGCTATTGCGTTCCCAATTAGATTGATAGCGATATTCGATACAGCCAATGTATTTTGTTTAAAGCTATTTAGATATAACTTAATCGTATCAAACGGAATGATATTGAGACGACGACCCGTATAGTCCCATTTAGCACCACCCCCACTCCTATTATAAAACCCATCAAAGAAAAGTAGGTTGGCCAAAATCATCACATAAAAAACAAACAATATCCATACAGCACCCTTTGCAATGTCTTTTTTAGCTTTTTTGGATTTAGCAAAAGTCATTAATATTCTAGCCATCAGGATAACGGCCAATGTTATAGCTATAACAAACATAACCGTACTATTCATAAAAAAGAACATATCTGCTCCTAACTTAGTTAAAATTTACCTAAGATATTGTAACAGATATGTCGCCTTATTTCCAGTCAAAGATATAATATTAAATTTTTCTCATTTTCAAGATTTTATAGGAATAATCACTTCAGCTTGCTCTCCAGGAATAAGCTTGGAACCTTTAGGCAGTAGCATCTTTACTTTCATACTCTCTTTGTTTTTATTGGAATCTGTTTGCAAATCTTTTGGTGTATAACGGCTCTTTACATCGATATAAACTACTTTTGCTTTATATTCCTCATCACCGCTCTTAATAGTCACTTCTTGGTTGTATTGTACCAAATGTAGGTCTTCTTTGGCTACATATGTGACTAAAAAATTTTCAGTATCGGATGCAATACTTGCTATATCCATTCCTATGGCAACCATAGCACCTTCGTTATAATTTTTACTCATAATCACACCGTCACAAGGTGCTTTGATGGTATATTTTTCAAGTGCTTCCCTCATCTGGGCAAGTTGGCTCTCTGAGATTGAAACTTCAAGCAATAGTGACTTGACGTCCTCATCTCTTGCACCATCCACCAACAAGGACACCTGTTGTCCTGCTGTATCAATTTGCTTTTGTGAGGCATTGGTCGTAGCCGCCGCAGATTCCATGGCATTTTTTGCATTTTCCATTGCATATTGGGCATTATCTACTGTTGTCTTTGAAGTGCCTCCATCATTGTAAAGCTGTAGTGTGGTTTGGTAATCACGTTCTAGCTTTTCATAGGTTGTTTTAGCAGTGCTATACGTATTTTTAACACTATTGTAGTTGGACTGGGCAATGGAGACACTGTTTTGAGCCTGCCTGATTTGCTGCCCGTCAGCACCTTTGTTTAGTTTTTCAAGTGCTACCTGTTTTTTTTGAAGTCCAAGCTCTGCTTGCTCAATTGCGTACTCTTGGTTGGTGCTATCAATGATTGCGATTGTATCACCCTTTTTCACCGATTGTCCAAGTGCTATGGGCATTTGAACTATCTTACCAGATACCTCGGAGATATTTGAAATCATTGTGGTCTCAACATCGCCCTTCAATTTCAATTCTCCCGTATGGGACGGACTATTCAAGTAGTTCACCCCTACTATAATCCCTATGATTATGAGTAATATCACGGGCGCTATTTTCTTTTTATCATGTGTCTTTTTCATTGTATGAACCTCCACTTTCACTAGCCGTTTGGCAACTTTATATTCTTCGATGTTTTTTCAAAAGTTGAATATTAATCATAACAAATATAATACAGCATCCCGCCAACACGCTTAAATCTACTGCTATAGAGGATATTCCTCCACCTCGCAGCATGACTTGCTTTAGTGCATCTGCTACATAGTATAGCGGCATGAAATGTCCTACGACCTCCCAGGCTGGTGACAGATCAAATAGCCCTGTAAAGAAAACTTGTGGCACTACCACTACTGGTATAAACTGAATCATCTGAAACTCGTTGTTGGCCGCTGTTGAAAGTAAAATTCCTAATGTCAGTGCAAGCATGGCAGTCAGCAGTGTAATCAGGAGAATTAACCAAATTGATCCAATCATCATAACATCTAAGACATACACCACATACAATGTGATCAAAGTAGCTTGTATCACCGTCACCACACCAAATCCCAGTACATAACCCACAACGACTTCCCATCGTTTGATTGGTGTTGAAAGGAGTTTTTCGAGGGTTCCTGTGGTCCTTTCTTGCAAGAACGAAATCCCCGCTATCAAGAAAACAAAGAAAAATATTAAGAATCCTATTAAAATGGACCCGAAGTTGTCAAACATTTCAAGGTCATCTGCACCATACACATATTCTATATCAGACTTTACATCTGGCCTTGCAGGAGAGATGGGCATTTTGGAACTCTCCAACATCCCTAACATCATCTTTGTCTTAGACGAATTGGTGCCATCAATTTTGATATACGATTTTCCGTTGGTAATATTGATGAAGGCGTTGATTTCTCTATTCTCTAGTGCTAGCCTAGCATCCTCTTCACTCATGTATCTTTTCACAGTTACGTTGTTCTCATATAGGTTATCTACATAACTCTGGGGTGCATTAATAACGCCAGCTGTTAGGTTTGTGGTAGAGCCGCTAAATACGAAATAAAGCAGTGTAAGCACCATCATAGGCGCGAATATCATAAGTGCCAAGGTTCGCGGGTCATGCCTAAGTTGGTTTAAAATACGAATCACCATTGCTCTAACTTTCATGATTCACACCCCACTTCATCGGATTTTCCTACGCAAGTTATTTTATTTACTGCCATAATGTATGAACGCCTCCTCAATGGTCTTTGCACCTATTCTGTCTTGTAGTTCTTGCGGCGTACCTTTTGCAATAACAAGCCCATCACGCATCATGGCAAGTTCGTCACATTTTTCTGCTTCATCCATTACGTGGGTTGTCACCAATATGGTAATGCCTTGTAGCGTAAGTCCATAAAGTTCTTCCCAAATACTTTTTCTCAGCACGGGGTCAATGCCCACTGTGGGTTCGTCAAGTATTAGTACCTCTGGCTCGTGTATCAATGCCATGGCAAGGGATAATCGCCTTTTCATCCCTCCGGAATACGCATTGACTGGTTTGTCGATATGCTCTAATAGATTGACGATGGACATCACTTTGTGAATTCTATCTTTGATTTGTTTTTTCTTCATGCCATATACGGCCGCAAAGAACTCCAGATTTTCTCTGGCTGTCATTACACCATACAGTGCATCGGATTGCGCCATATACCCTACTCTATTCATCAGCGAAAGCTTTGGCATTTTCTCACCTAGCACGTAGGCTTCCCCTACTGTGGCTTCAGAAATCCCTGCCATAATCTTTACTGTAGTTGTTTTGCCACATCCTGACGGACCTAACAGCCCGTATATCTTTCCGTATGGAATCGTTAAGCTTACATCTGACAAAACTTTTTTCGTGCCGAATGATTTGTCTACGTTTGTTAGGACTATGCAATCTTTTTCCATGTTCGCCCTCCTCGTTTGTTGACAACATCTTGCTCCACCCCTAAAAGACTTCGTCTTTTGGGGACCCCGGTTGACAACATCTTGCTCCACCCCTAAAATCTTCGATTTCTGGGGACCCCGAGTTGACAACATCTTGTTGTTGTGTTATAAATAAATTATACAACGTGTTGCCTAGTTTTAAAATAGACAATTTTAGTAGAATTGTTGGATTTTAAGAAAATTTGAAAGGATATAACTATATTATGGAAAATAAAGCACTTATAGGCTCCCAAAAGGTAATTGAAACAAAGCAAAAGTTCAAAGATGCCTTTTTTACATTATATACACATAAAAAAATTGAAAAGATTTCTATTAAAGAAATTACTGATTTGGCAGGATACAATCGAGCAACATTTTACGCACATTATACGGATATTTACAATTTGGTTGAAAGTATTGAAGATGAATTTTTAGCTGAATTTGAATCTAAATTGGGCGTTATCATTGGGGAGCTTTTTAATAGCAATCCTGCTGCCATTGCTTTATTTCCTTTTGAGTTCTTTGACAAAAACAAAAAATATTTGAAGGTCTTGTTAGGTGCCAATGGAGATGGTAGTTTTGTAAGAAAAATCAAGTCCAAGCTACGGGGGATATTTTTAGAAAGGGTAAAAGGATTTAATTTACTACAAGATAAACGGCTAAATTATGTGTTTGAGTATATCGCTTCTGCGCAGATCGGACTGTTGACCTATTGGATGGAGCATGATGAAGAAATGACAATTGAGGAACTTGCTGACATGATATTGAAAATCATGAACTATGGTCCTATTGTGTATATGAAATCATAGCATAAAAAAAGAAGATTTTCTTTAGACGAGAATCTTCTTTTCATTTTTTGTTACTTGTATGCCCTATCGCTGGCTTTATCCTACAATCAGGCTAAATAGCATAAAGATATAGTTGGCTACTGTGGCGGCTACCAATCCGCCTATGGTGTGGCTTATAATCGCTTTTCCTGCTAGGTTTCTTACACCAAGTGCATCCATCATCCCAACATGGGTGGACAAATAACCAGACCAACACATGCCAAATGCTGTAAGCACCGCAATATCTTTGGGTGTTATCAGCCCTTCTTTGATGAAATTAGGAATTAATCCAATAGCGGCACCTGCTGCCCCTAGTGAAGTAACTGGGAATGCCAGTAGTTCTGGGCTGCTTAGTCCAAAAAGCGGTGTCAGTACTGGGGATAACACCTGCCCGATTTTAGGCAATAACCTTACACCCTCAAAGGCGGCTCCTGTATAGCCAGTGACAGCATCTGCTGGTCCGAAGGTGAACATAAGCACAAAGGTACAAATAATCAGCACCCCTGGTATGATAGACATGCCCATCTCTACCCCGCTCTTTCCTCCATCTAATATGGCATCAAATGCACGGGCTACTGCTTTTCCTTCTCTCACTTGCCTTGGCTGATTCCAACTGTCTTTAACCTCTTTGGTAATTCCTTTAAGACCAAGTGGGTGCTCACCTTTTTTTATATTGTAGTATTTTCTCGTGAAAACTAGCATGATATTCACGCTGACAATACTGCCTACAACAGTACCCAATATCCCAATAATAGCTGATGGTATGTACTCATTGCCCTGTGCAATCATAAACGTACTAATAATCAATCCCATGCCAAAGGCGGTTCCTAAATTGCATAATGCAGGTATTTCATAATTCCTAAAAAATCTTGTAAAGTTCTCTTGTTTTGCTAAGGGGATAATGGCTGGATTATCCGATAAAAATGTAGTAACAATCCCTACAGATGCCGCTCCTGGCAATCTATACAGCGGTCTCATAATTGGTGAAATAATCACATTTAGTAGTGATACTACACCAAACTCCGCTAGCACGGAGGAAAATGCACCTGCTACAACTGATATAGCTAAAATAAAAAATACAGTGTCAAGAAGCAACTCATGGGCAGTCTTCATCAGGGTGCTAAACATGTTGCCCGCTCCCATGACGGAGCACAGATATCCAAAGATTATCCCAATAACAGCAATGGTGACTATGGTCTCTAGACTTACGGCTTTTTTGTAATTCATGATAACTTAAAATGCCTCCTTAAAATTAATAATTTTTTATATAATTCCATGGAATAGAATACCATATTTCTACCTGCTATGCTACAATATATTTGTGAAATTTATATCATAGTTGAAAGGATACACACCATGACAAATACAGAAGAAAAACTATCAAAAGTAACCACTGTAGAAGAATATCTTTCTCGTTGGGATGGAGAACCATTACAATGGCTCAATACGTTCTTAGATTTCATGAAAAAAGAATATCCAGAGCATACGCCACAGATATTCTTTCAAATGCCCGCCTACAAATTTGGTCCAAAGATGAGCGATTCTTATATCGCATTTGCCCTAAATGAAAAGCACTTTACATTTCATTCATTGGACTTTGATATGATCAATGAGATTAGAGGACAAATACCAAAAGCTGGTAATGGTAAAGGCTGCGTTAAGGTTCAATATACCAATATCGCCGCCATTCCCCTATTGCAAGGCTATTGCCGTAAGTTCATGGATAAGTATAGTAAATAAAAACTATTTTTATTTACGTATAACCGCCACCCATATTTCCATATCACGGTCCATGTTAGGATATACTTCAAGGCTAGGGGCGTCTGCATATGTATACGCCTCTTCTTCCATCCATTTGCCAATATACTCAAAAGCTGAGAACATTACTTCGTTCACTTGCCCTTCAGTTTGAAATACAGCCCATGTTGCACTAGGGATGTCCACTTTTTCAAGTCCTGTTGGTGCATTTTCTCCCACTTCAATACCAATCATGTACGTAAGGTCGCCTGTCTCCATATCGCCCATTACACATACGCCCAACATGCCAAGCTCACCAGCTAGTGGCATCAATTCTGTAAAAGACCCATCTTTCATTGAATTTCCCCAAAAAGCTGGAATATCCACAGCGTTCTGACCGTTGTTACAATTGGTTTTGATACTTTTTCCAACCACACTAAAGGCGGGTTTTTCTATAATCTTATGTTTCATTTTGTTCCCTTCTTCCTTTGAATTTTCGTTTAGTATACGTGCAAGTCGCTAATGCGACTTGCTTCCAAGCGGAGGACTAAACGCATCTTGGCGTTTAGTATACCATACAATCTTTTTATTTTAAACGACATTTCCAAAAAATAATCACTTGATTTTTGGACGGCATTACGGTATATTAATAAAGGTTAGACATGCGCAAGAAAATTTAATAAAGTTTAACCTACGCAGAAAATTTTTCGATAGACGAGGAATGCAATTTAAAACGGCTCGCAATGTATATAGATATACATGAGTAACGCCTTTAAATTGCAATGACGAAGTATAGTGGAAAATTAGCAAAGATAAAATGCGC
>JAVBKP010000097.1:0-23900 GCA_031553975.1 Anaerovoracaceae bacterium
CCTTCAATTTTGAAAGTCTACAACTTAGCCGCTGTCATTGCCTTGTATAAAAACAAGCGCAGTAAATAAATGAGAACAGCCGTCCATTCCCTAGGGTCTAGACGGCTGTTCTTGAAAGACATTTTCTTGGACTGACCGCCATACCAAAGGCGGTAATCCTTTTATATACACATTATATGCTATTGAGTTGAATTGTTCAAGTGTATTTTTGAGGTTTTGTATGTCATGTTGTCCTTCCTACCTTGGCAGCATTTAAAAAAGCCTTTCGGCTCTACTGGGTTTTGGTATTTGGTTCTTCGAGATACTTATCAACCTCTGCTTGGTGCTGTGGGAACTTAGCTACAACCTCGTCATAGTTAAGCGCACCCTTGTGTATCTGGATTGCTAGGTATTTAGGCATTAGCCTCACCTCCCATGATTAGGTCGTTAAGCGCTGCTTGGGTTGTTTCGAGTTCTTGTTTTAATTCAGCAATCTCCTTTTCCTTTTGCGCTATTTGCTCGTTGAATTGTTCTTCCATTGTTTTCATAACGTTTCCTCCTAGATATTTGATAGCCAAATTTTGTGAATGGTAGTTGTACAGGAATGATTAGATGTGTAGGGAAGATTCATATATATAGCTAATCCACTTTTATTACTAATCGTATTTATTTTGCTCTTTATTGTGGCATGGGACACAGAATATCCTGACGTACCACCCGTTGAGGTTTGAATTCCAATTCCACCTACCGTTAATGTAGTGAGAAATACAGACTCACTTCCTACTTTAGAATATTCAATATTTATATATCTGTGTAATTTAAATAAATCGCCTAATGAGGACGAAAGTCCTGCCCCCCACGTTCCCGGTCCTGAGGCTGAAAATACTAGTCCGTCGGAGTTTACTGTATACGATGATGGTCCCGAGACTGTAAATATTCCGAGTTTATTTATTGTATTACTGTAAAAAATTATATCATCAGATTTTTTGTAATTGTAAGTCATAGCGTATGGGCTTAAATACATCAGGGTACATATACTATCGCTTTTTTCAGCTTCAGATACTGCTTCAGGTGATGCTGCAATATCGTTAAGGGTTTGCTTAGTCATGAGGTTTGTAAAAGGCTTAGACGTTTTACTTTCCCCTTTAAACCACGCATACATGGCAAGTTGCTTTCCAATATTTAAAATATCACTTTCATTATTCTTTCCAAACGCAGCATCTAACGAATCGGTATTCGCATTCGCATTCGCACACCATGCTAAATACGATATTGGTATGAATGTTAATATTTTTTTCAAAGCCCCATCCACAGTATCAGCTTTAAATGCATTTTTTGTGGCTTGACTCAACCCATCCCCAAGCATCCACCCCAAATCCGTTGTCTTGGTATACCGTTGGTTGCTATACCCATACTCTAATATGGTAAACATGCCCTGCCCTTTGGCGAGAACTTGCCCTACATGATTATGTAAATATTCTGCTGACAGCTCCTCTTGCTTTGAAAATCCCATAGAAAAATCAACATTTTCGTCAATGAGACATGGGTTTTTAACCGTAAGTATTTTGCCGTTTGCTGTGCTCGTACTTGTATACAACGCTTCAATTGTCAGGGTAAATCCGTTGTTAAATTTGGTATCCGCTGTGATTTGTTCGTAGAGGTCGACTTCGTTTGTGGTGAACCCCGATGTGATCTCCTTGACGATCTGTTTTGTGCCTTCAAATGTTATATACACGGATAGTTTAGATAGGCTTGCCGTACTGCTTACCTTGACTGTAGACTGCAAATAAATCACATGGTCCGCAAAATTCCCTGTGATGTCTTGCTCCAATCTGATATAGGCGGCGCCGTTGCCTCCTGTGGTCGATACGGCACCTCCTGATACTGCCGCCGTACCGTTGACCACTCTCCATCCATCCATTGTGGATAGGGTTGGATTGTTGACTTTGTTGTGTAGTGTAATTTGCGGGATGAACCACTGGGTGCCTATTGGGTAGTCAATGTCCCCCCCATCTACTGGGGGACGTGGCATGATGTATTGTTTTCCCCCATTGATTGCTAACCCTTTTGCCTCATTGGCTACTTGGTTTGCGGTTTGTATGCCATCGGCATTCTTTTTCAGCTCGCTATCTATTGTACTCATATTTTGATTAAAATCTTCTATGTTGTAATAGTCATCTCCCGAGGGCTGTAAAAGATTGTAGTTTTTTGTTTTTTCTGTCATTGCTCGATTACCTCAATTCTTAGTTTTTCGTGGGTGAATACTTTCATTTGGTTGTGTGTCATGGCCCCAAAACTCTTATACTCGTTGTATTTTAGCGACAGGTCTATCAACAAATTCACTGGTACAACTCTTTCTAGGAACTCTTTAACGCCTTCAAAGCTGCTTTTTGCCATAGTTTTGATGCGAACTTGGAGGGTGTGAGTTTCGTTTAAAAATGTCACAGAATATCCTCCTGCACCACATAATGTTTCAATCTGCTGCTTTAGATTTGTCATTGTATATGGCAATTGAATATTTAGCCTAGCAAAAATCCTAAACTTGCGCTCTTCCAATGTCTCTGTGGCTTTAGGTGTAATGTCTAGTATCTGCTCCCATCGCTCGACGCCGTTTTCTGTAGCATCTTTTAGGAATTGATCTCTCATGGCATTCTCAACATGTCCCCAGAGCTTTTCTGTTTCTATTTGCTCTGTATCCATGATCTGCTGAAATTCTTTATATTCCTGCAACACCGGTGGAAGATACCGCATTAGTTTTCTATCCAAGTAGCTCCCCCCTCACTGGAATGCTGTCTGCATCAAGCATTAGGTTTTGTGTCTGCCCGTTGATTGTGGTGCCTGATACATCAAGTACGCCTTGTGTTCCCAGAAAACGTGTCTCTAAGTGGCTAATACGCACAATGAGGTTCTCGTTATCCTCCCACTCTTTGGCCAAATCGTTGAAATATTTGTCTATAGCCTGCTCGATATAAGGCCTAACGTCTTCCCATGTCCAGTCGCCTGTACATACCAGGTTTGTTGTTATATTGATTGGAAATTCATTAACCCCAACCACTGTGACCATGTGGTCAATAGGTGCTATCCCCACGCCTTCACCGCTGTTTTGTACAGGGTCAATGATGGTTTGAATGTCGTTTACCAATATGCTCGATGGTTTTTGATAGGCGGAGTTGATAATGACCACTTTCACCGTCCCACCACCATTGCCTCCTCGATAGATTTTCACACCGCCCACACCTGAAAGTGCGTTTACTTTCTCTTTGTAGTCAGCTCTATTGCCACCAAAGGCTTGGGCATTTAGGCTATCAAAATACCTCTGCCGTATGGATTCTGTATCTTCCTCCTCCTGTCCAGGTATAAGGAGTTCCGTCAGTTGGGCTTTTGTCAGCCCATCCACGAAGTCCAAGGGCAAAAGATTCCCATAGGCCCGATTGCCTGCCTCTCCATTTGCCTCGCACTGCATTTTGAACTGTCCAAATCCAATGCGCTCTGTGACTGCAAACACAGCATGCCCTGATGAGAACCTAGCACCTATGGGAATATCTATATTGAATTCCCCTTTGAATACGGCTGGAACGGCTGGTTTTGGAACAATGCCTCTCTCTGCCACTCGCTTGATTAGGTACTCTCTTGAGGCCGTATCCGCGAAGGTTTGGGTTAAAATGTTTTTTAGTTCGATGTACACCTGTGCCAGTTCCACACATATTGGTGCTATAGCGTCATAAATAATGCTCCCTTCCCGCTTGTCCACTGTACTGGGCACACGAGAGAGAGCATTGCCTAATAGTCGCTCATAAGTAAATTCATCTAAATGGTTTTCTGCCATATGGTTTTCCTCCTTGTTAAGTTGTTAACAAATAAATATTAGGCTGACTGTTCTTCTGACTCCACCACTGGTGTATATTTTTCTTCTGCCAATAACGCCAGTTCCGTGTATTCGTCTTGCGTGATGCGGTTCATCATGACAAATAGGTCAAGCCTTTCGATTACAGTTTCTTTGTCTGCATAAAATTTTTTTTCAATTAGGTTTTTCATGTTTAAATATGTTTTTCTCATTTTAAATTCTCCATTTCTGCCATTGCGACACTCAATTCTTCTTCTATCATTGCAGCTTGTACGTCTACTGGTAGGCTGTTATAAATGTTTTCCTCTGTGCGGACAATTTGGACTTGGTTGTCCCATACTTTCCCCTGATTCATTTCTCGAATTAGGGTGTTGATTGTGTTGAATGTGACTTGCAGATTCTCTTCTGCTGTCAAATTTTTATTGTATTGTATTTCTTCCATTTTATTTCACCTACTTTCCGTAACAATTTTCCTCGTAATATCTTTTTGAACCGGTGCTATAACTATTATTGTTTTGTATAAGAACAAATTTTATAACTTTATGTCTTCCAACATGAGATGTAGGAATTACATCAACTATTTGTTCTACATTAACAGCGTAGTTTGAAATTATTTTAATAAAATTCGTGCCATCGCCTACGTACACATCATAATAAGAAATTGTTGAATATGAACCATCTGTTTTAGCGCCATATAACTTAACTTTATAAACCCATAGAGGATTAGCAAATTCGTAAGTTAAGTAATCTCCCGTCGCACGATTATTTCCATCTGAAAAGTTTTTATCAAAAGCTAAATAAGCTGAAGATGTTGCTGTTGCTATGCCGCTTGGTGTTGTATTTGACGTCATAGTAGGTACTGTAATCGGATTACTTGCATCTAGCCCAGCTATCGCATTGGGATGCATCAATATAAACTTTGTCCAATGCTCATTCACTACGATTTTATCCATGGCATAGCTTGACTTTCCAATCTCTGTCATTGCTATTACGCTATTTGTGACCGCCCCCATGATTGTGCCAGTACAAGTAATCATGTAATCTACTGCCGATGTACTGTTTGCCAGGGTCTGCATGGTGGATTGTGATGATACTACAGCATCAAGATTTGCATACGATGACGAGTTTAGCCCTGCTTTGCTTACCCATGTTTGCCAATCGTCATCTTTTTCTAGCCAGACATTAAAGACTTCCATAGTTTGAGTTTGTGTACCGCCAGTATCACACCTAGAAATATAAAAGCTTGCATAAGCTTGCTCAAGAGTACTCATTCTATTTAGAGTATCTGACCTTACACCGCTAAAGCTAGTATTATTTTGGCCTTGAATATAGTCCTGACAGGATACCACCACACCAGTAGTTGGGTATCCTGGTATTCTATTATTTGACACACTATAAAAATTTGATTGCATCGAAGGTGAACCACTTGCGGACACACTAGAGCTTGACGTTATCTTGGCTTTAAAATTTTTGTAATTTTTTATGTTTATTAGGTTTATTGTTGATATATCGGAACTGGTGGAGCAAGTAGCACCGCCTGTCCTAGTTATATAGAAGCTGTTAGGTCTTTTTATATATGGGCCGAAACCACTTTGTGATGTTTCCCATCCACCGGTAACATTTACACATTCATCCCCTGCATCATACAGCATCAAGTAACCTGGTTCTGGTTTATACTCTGTACTCACTGCATTACTAGCCACAATCCCATTATTCCCAAATGCACTGTAATACTGATTTTTAGATGTATCTGCGATTGTATCTACAAATGATTCTGCCGTGGTCTCTGTGACGAGTTCTCCATCTGTGATAGATGTTGGATAACCTTCATCACTACGTCTGATTATGGTATCTTGTGTAAAGAATGTGTTGGTTGGTCTTTTCCAGTCTAGCTTTAAATAAGCGGAGTCTTTTGAAAAATCAGCAGGAGTTTTGACTGTGTTGTAGATTTCAATTTCGTCAATATATTTACCTAAAAATTGTGCGGTGTCATTCGTATGTTTTCCGATGTGTAAATTGTATGAGCTTGTTTGCTCACCGCCACCAAATGTTGACTGCCCTGCTAACGTACCATTCAAATAAATTTTTAGCCCATTTGCTTCTGTCGTTCCTGTAAAAGCAAAAATCATATCGTAATCCGTATTCGACTGTATTGGAGCTTGTGCATAATACGTATTGTTACCCATAACGTACCAGTAAATATTCCCTGACACAATATCTACTCGAACTCCATACGAACCACTTGATAGTATCGTTGATATTATTTTTTGGTCTGTGTTTACATCGCCACCTGTTTTTGCTTTAATACGTATTGTCTTTGCCCCGAGTGGTACGACTTTTGCATTTGCTACTAACGCATTTGTCATTGCCGGGACTGATACTCCTTTGTCGTAATATCCGTCAACATACGACGGAGTACCTGACAAAGCAAAATTCCCAACTTTAGGCACTAGGTTCCCACCATCAAAATCAATATACGCCACCAAATCACTAGGATACGGCGCAACTCTTTTTGCCCATTTTTCAGCTTGTTTCGCAACAGTAAAATCACTAACTGGTAATGCCTTCGCCTGTGCAAAATCCGCCTGTATTTCTTCCAGCGTTCCATCAGCTTTTTTCCTAGATATAATAATCTGTGTCTCTTTTGTCGGTTTCGGTATCACTGACATATTGCTGATTTGTTTAGCAGTTTCTTCTATCGCTTTTTGCACATTCTCAGGGTCATTTGGTAGTTGGGCTGTGCTATTATCAAAGCTCACTGCATCCGCTGAGCCAGCCAGTGGTACTGGTTGTCCCCCTTCAGTTTCCCAATCATCCCCATTCGCACCATCCCAATTTGCTTGTTGTGCTAAGGCTCTTAGTTGATCTTCTATGTTTCGAGTCCAGTCTTTATAGGCCTCTGGCGGCTGAGCACCGTTATCATCTATGTTTTGCTCTACCTCACATGTGAATGGCGGGAATGATAGTCTTTCTGTCTCGGTATGAATCTCTACGTTTGCGTATGTAGTACCCACCACAGAAATCTCGCTTCCACGAAGTGTGTATTCGACAATGCCGTTTTGGTGGTCAATAATCTCTGCCTCGCCTTTATCTGCTACTCCATCACTACGTTTAAAACCCACAAAAGCCTTTGCATCTTCTGGAATGGCAAAGGGTTCAAAATCCTGTGTTAGTTTTATTGTGATGGGATATACGTTCTCATCACCACGGTAATAGTGAATCTGAGTACGTTTTATCTGGGTATTGTACAGTTCTATCTGTACTTCATATTGTTTTTTCATAAGTCACTAACTCCTTCGTTATATGTCCTAATATTTCTCTGATTTGGCATCATCTTTCAAATTCTCGTTTAAAAGCTCCAAAGCAATCACTACTTGATAAAGCTTCATGAATCCGTTTAGACGAGTCGTGCCTAATTTTTATTAATTCACAGGCTGAATCCATCACCTCAAATACATTGTTGTTATATTCCAAACACGCGGCTAAGCATTGACCAATGCATCTATCCTTTATCCCATGCTTACAATTCTTACATTTGCTAATTGAATCTTTCGTATAATTTCGCAATGCATTGTAATGAATGTTATCCTCATCTATGCCGTCAAAAACGTTTCCAATTATGCACTTTGCTCTTATATTAAAAAATCTTTGGCAAGGGTATATGTCCCCATTTGGTGCTATAGAAAGATACTGATCGCATAACCCACAAAATCTATCCATTGTACTCATGTATATTGGATAGATACCAAGATCCATAATCCCTTTCTCTTCAAAATTATGAATAATTAGGTCGGTAACTTTTTTAACCTGTTTTTTATACTTTTGTATTGACCCATCTACCCATGTATCTTCTCTTGAGAACGTAGTCTTAAATAGTTTGATCCCGTTATTCATCATTTCTTTTACGACATCATAGTACAAATCTACATTTTGCGGTGAGACGACAAATATGCCATTTGTGTTCTCTAACTTTATACCACGATATTCATAGTACATGCGCATGTTCTTTATGACATGATCATATGTTCCCGTCCCATCTAAATACACTCTATTCGCATCATGACTTTCTTTGGTGCCATCTAAAGATATACTATACGTCACATATTTTTTCCCTTTGGTATGCGCAAGCATATCTTTTGTTAAAAGAGTGCCATTGGTAATGATGTGTACATGTATGCTCCCTGGATGTCTAATCATGATTTCTTCTGATTTTTCTATAATTCTTAGTACTTTATCAAAACAAATTAATGGTTCACCACCAAAAACATCAATTTTGATTTTGCTAAACTCTTTTAGCTTCTCTTCTACAATTTCCATTGATTTGTCAATGACTTCATCAGATATTATAGCATTTGAGACTTCTTGATGTGGCACGTAGCAATATTTGCAGGCCAAATTGCACATTTCAGTCAATACAATATTTAAAATAAATGTTCTCCCCCTCATGCTTCCCCCTTTTACCAGCTATCAGAGCAGCAATTACAGCAGTTATCACAGCTACAACAATCATCGCAGCTACAACAATTATCGCAGCTACAAAATGAATTTGATATAACAAGGTTAGAGCCTTCTATGTCATTGATTGTTTGTGCTAAAATCCTACTATTTGCAATTGCGCTAATTTTTGACAAGTCAACTTTTGTTTTGCATTTTGTACTGTTATTGGCTAATGCTAATTGTGCCTTCACCTTCTCAATATCTGATGCTGCCACTTTGTTGCCCGATATCCCAAAATTCGCTATATTTGCAACGCCATATTTAGCCAATGTAATGTTAATGCTACTAATTAAGCTAGAGATATCCGTAGTATTTATTTTATTCCCAGATGTAACCGCCATCTATTTGTCTCCTTTCTCCAAGTTTTCCACTCTCTCATAGATTTTTTGCACTAAGTCTAAAAGAATCAAAGTCGTATCAGCGTTGTTAGATACCCGCTCATCTAATGTTTCTAAAGTCGTATACATGGCCTCAATCACATTGATTTCCTTTTGCTTATCGACATTTTCTAGTAGCCCTAATTTAATTAATTCCTGTTTTACTTCCTTCTTTACCATTGTCTCTTTTTCCGTCATGTTACAACATTTTGGGAATCCTAAAAACATGTTTTCATTGTGTAGGTCATTGGATGCAACGCAAATCTTACAGTTGTCATTCTCGCATTCAACGCATCTTGATTTGCCATGCAAATTAGACATATCATAGTGCATGAATTTTTCGCGCTTCAAATTATCTGGTTCAAAAACAGACCCTATTTTGCTATTTTCTCTAAATCCAAACATGTACCGATGGCATGGATAAATATCGCCCTCTGTGCTAATGCAGCAAAATCCAGTTCCAACCATGCACGGCAAGGTTTGCTTTGCCGACCGTTCCTTAAAAGAATCAAATCCCATAAAATATTTTGCTGTGTCTTCTTTTTCGCAATCTTCTATGATTCGCTTGCCAATAAGGCGTAGCTGGCTTTCATACAACTTATAATCATTCTTATCCCAATTTTCTTCCTTCACTGGGAATATAGAAAAATCATTTATTTTTAAAACATCTCTTACATAATCATAAGCATGTTTTAATCTTGGCAAAGATTGCTTGGAAATGCATCCATGCACATAAACTCCATTCTCACTAATATTGTGCTCTCTCATCGCTTCCTTTAATTTTCTAATATTCTCTTCGACAACATCAGAAGACCCTGAGCCATCCAAAAATGGCCTGTTTGTATCCTGGGTTTCCTTGTCTCCATCAATTGAAAGTTGGATTTTAAATCTACTGCATGTGGTATATGCTTTTATGATAAAGTCTTCAACAGCTTGATTATAAACACTTCCATTTGTTATAAGCGTAGCCCTAAGTGATATGCCGTTCTCTTGAGTTTTCTTTAATGCATAATCCCAAGTATAATCCATGACCTCAATATTTAATGTAGGTTCTCCACCAAATAGCATTAAAAAGATTTGTTTTTCTCCACTATGTACTGCATTGTTCACAAGAAAATCTATGACCTTTTCAGCTGTTTCCTTGCTCATGTATAAGTGCCTCTTTTTTTCACTTTCATAGCAATAAGAACAATTCAGATTACAGTTTTCTGTGAATACAATTGACGCATGATTTATACAATATTTATTTATTTTCCCAGTTAACTCCATCTTCGACTGCACAATGTTTGCTTTTTCCATAACGCCCTCCACTTCTATATAATTATCTGATATCAATTGATAAAATTTCGACCAAAGATGAACTGGCCGGGTCTACATTCACCGCTCTCAAATTTTGTATCTGGTTTGTAGTTCTATAAACGATTGCTGTAATATCACAACTCTCTTTAATTAATGTACTATCATCCGAATACACCTTTATAGCCTTTGCTGTTTGGATATCATCGTCTACCGGTAGTAAGGCCTCTAGTTTTGTCCCACTCTTATCCACTAAAGTATTTTGAAAGACAATCTGCTTTTGCTTTATCAGCAGTTTTGATATTTCGTATTTGTAAATAATCTCACTGGATCTAAATTCTGTCTCCCTTGTTTCGCTTTCATACTGAATAATAACTTTCATCGTATAATCCTCCTAATTTTTTATTTATTTCGCTTCATACATAGACAATCTCTCTTGCCTATCTAAGATATCTTTTACAGGTCTAATAAAATTAACATGCCTGTCTTCTGGCACTTGCAGATAATTTTGGATACGATTCATTATGCTTTCTAACGTTTCGCTTTTATCTGAATACCCTGCTGCCAAACTCTTATTCGTTGAGCCACTCAATGTATGTGTGCCCCCATTTTCTAACGCATACTGCATACCCCTAAAATGAATATCCAAATTCCAGCAGGGAGCAGAATCAATATGCAATGATCTTATTTCATATCTTGTGTCTTCATAAGGTACTACTACATGTTCTATCTGTTTAGCATGGGCAATCACAAAAGAAGTGTAGTCTTTTAAAATGTCACCTACGTTTAATGACATACTGATTATTTCAGCCTCTGGCCACTGTGATTGAAATAATTGCAATATCCCTACACTGTCCATTCCCCCACTGTTTAACCAAACCACCTTCATTTGATCACCTCATCTTCTTGTCCTAGAAAATGCATTAGCTCCTCATTGCCAATGATAGTTTCTAACGGATGCACTATGTATGATTCTACCTTTAAATCATGTACTTGCGCGTACGCATGCAGCCTTGTATAATCCTGTAGAATCTTCACAAGTTCTTTTTCTTCTGGTGCCCCTTTTAGGCTTGTCACAACATATTGACAATCCACTGCTACATACAACGCTCTACTTCGTTGAAATTGTAATGCTTTAAAATGTCTCTCGAATTCCCAAGCGCGTTCAATATTTTGATTTTTTGTAGCAATCAGTGAATGATCAAAAGGAATGGTAATATGCTCTAATCCCTCTTGAGATACTAGATTCATTACAGACTCCATGTTGATAAATGGGTCGTTTTCAAGAGAAATGGACACTATGTGAGCATCAGACATTTCTTCCTTTAACCACAAAATAACCGCTTTACAATCTTGGGTGCCTCTATTCACAAATACTATGTGCTCCATGGTTCATCCTCCTTTTAACACAACCCATTATTTGTTGCTATTCTTTATGATTAGAAATCCCATGAAAAGCGGATATCCCGCTAGTGTGGCAATAATAGAAGACATACACTTTGCTCCCATGGCCGTCCAGAAGAATTTTTGCGCCTCCACCGCTGTGAATATCCCATATTTTAGTATTGCATTATCTGCTCTTACTAGCACTGTTCCTATCGTTGCAAGTAAAATCAGCAATACAATATTCTTCGCATGATACCTAAGCCCTTGTTGCTTGCCTAATTTTGCTAGCCTATATACCAGATATCCAAATACTATGCTGTGCGCTGTTACTATCAAATGAAAGCTGGTCATGATTTTTCCAACAGCAACATTGGCATAAAAGTTACCTAACGCTATGCCAAATCCAGCAAATGGTGTACTTAAACAAAATACTTTTAGTCCATGGGCAAATCTAAACCCCTGAACCCCTTGTGTAAATGAGAGTGCTGGTGTATACATGGTGATAAGATAGGTCAATGTTGCTATTGACAATGTGATAATCACAGGTACCAACACAACTTTTGCAAACAATTGGGATTTAGAGTTCTCTTTTAGTAATTTTTCTATTTTTTCCATTTAAATAATTCTCCTTCATTATCTTTCATTTCTGTTCTTTAGCTTGTCTAGTTCTTTAATCACATCATTGCATATGGCGCAGTCTTCACTAACATCGCATTGCTCTATGTGATCAAAAAAATCATTTGAAAATAAAGTTGATGGGATATATCCGTAGCTATTTCTGAGCAAAGTACGATATGATACGCTGATATAGTCAAGTACATTGTATTCTTTATTACCATGTTGGTATAAATCTATAAACGCCCTAAGCTTTTGCAAGAAAAGCTCAGGGGATTTATTAGGTAATGTGTTGGTCAGCAATCCTCTTTGCAGTTTAACTACATCAATATACGGTTCTAATTGTTTTAGTCTAGAGATTGTCACCCAATTTGCTTTAAGAAAATGACGTATATTGTTTCTCACCCTCACTCGACACGATGTTCCAAGAAAACTCTCATTATGAGCAACTGCCCACCTGTGTGAATATTGGTCGTTCCCCTCCTCATACTCACACTTGTGTAAACAACCTTCAAACGGTATTACTTTCTGTATATATCCAAGTTCATGGTTTCGTTTTAGATTTTTAACATCTCTGATGATATTCATCGATGGGTTGTGTATGACAAATCCAAGATCTTTTTCTAGCTTCAAATCCTCCACTGTTGTTCTATATGACAAGCATGAACCTAATATATCCAAATCTGGAATTTCTTGTTTTATCTTTCTTGCCAATTCTATATCTGCAACAACCACCCCATTTAGCCCCCTCGGCAAATACTTTTTCTTCAAAATATCAACCACAAGGCCAAAGTCATCATGTGGAATATAATTAAGCAATAATGTTGACCGGATTCCCTCGTCTACCATTGCCTCCACCATTTTGAAAAATTCCGTATCCTTGTTAGGATACACATTTGATCGTCTCCCGCTGGCTATTTGTTTTGAATCATAATGAGCAAAATGCAAGTCATATATCATGTCCCCCGCCATTTGCTTCATATATCTGAATAAATTTCGTGCCTGCTCTTCAGAGTAATACGGTTCCGTTATTCCAATTGATAGTTTTAATCCTTTCATTCATTCACCTAAAATATTCATTAACTATAAATCGCAGCAATGGCTACCCATGCTGTTCCATTGTAATACTTTAGGATGCCTGCGCCTGCCACGCTGGTATCAATCCACAGCTTGCTCGTATCTGGGGCTGTGATTTGCACCGCGAACCCAGACCCTGTGATGCCATCTAGTTTTGCTTTGTCTGCCTTTGACATCAACCCATCATCTGATGCTGTGACTGTCGTTTTGGTCGCTTTGCTATCTGCTGTAGACTTCGCTGTGGCTGCGTCTAAGAGTGCCTTTAACGCGTCATCACTTGCCTTGTCCCACATATTGGCATCTGCTGGCAATATGACCTCGTTTAGCTGTCTATTATTTTTCGCCATTTACGCGCCCTCCTTCACACAAATTTTGTGCCTAATATCAATCTGAGAAGTCACAGGTACGAATATGTTAGATTCTGCTAACACCGTCTCACCTTTTCGCAGTTTTACATTCTTCACCTCTAATACGCATCCCTCCGGCAAGCTATACTCAACCATTGCTATATTCTCTTCAGCTTCTTTGATGTTGAATTCGTCAACAATGTACTCATCATTAATGATTACGTTGTCGATATCCTCTGCCGCAAAGCTAGCAATGCTTTTCAGTAGCTCGCCCTTAATACTGGATATTTCTGCCACTTTCATCACCCCCAAATCTATCTCATAGGAGAGTTGTGTCTTGCCAAGCTCCCATGTAGTTCCCAGTCTGTAGTTGTATATCACCTCTACAGCACCAATCTCTTCATCAACAACTATGGAATAGTCAATATACGGCTTGTTGACAAACACCATGTTGCAAGGCTTCACCTTACCGATTAGAATACTAATCTCCTGATACCAGTTGGCACTGGTGGCTGGTGAAACCACCTTGATGGTATAATTCCCATAGTCCATCTCAATGGTATAATTGCCCTCGCCCATGATCTCTGTCAGTTTGTTTTCTAAAAATCTCATGCTGAACGGAAGTGTTAGGGATGCCCTATTTAACACTCTCGCTCGCCTGAACGCTAGGTCCTCTGTAGCGGGATTTGGAACAATCTTATATAGCTTTTCATATAACCCTATCCCTTCCTCATTGGCTGTGAGTATGTATTGATTATCTGCAAGATTAGAAACCTCCTCAAAAAAACCATCAAGTAATGCATTTTCGGCGTCTATTATGATATCTGTGTCATAGATGCCATCGTAGATTTTGGGAAAATATTTGCCTACATTAGCCTGCATTGATTATCACCGTCCCTACTACCGGAATTTGTTGGACGCTGGCGTCTTCCTTTAGCACAATATCCATGTTTTTTCCATTAATGGTTGTTCCTGTCACATTGGCCACCCCCATGACAGAGAGAATGGCAAAGTTAATCTGACTAATGAATACATTCTGAGAGTACTTGTTGTAATCGTCAGGAGAGCCCCATTTTTTACGGACATCGAGCAAATACTCGTTAATAGACTCAGATATCTTCTCTAGGACTTGACCCTTGTCATAGCCGCTAGAAAGACTTATGTTGGCGTTTATATTCATAGGCACTGGCGTGGCTGTCACCACAGTTACTTTATGGCCTATAGGCGCTATGCCTAGCCCTATGCCCTGAGGCGTCATGTTATCAGGGTCTACCGCCTGCTGCACTTCCTCTAAGAGAGTGGTGGAGGCTGGGTTATAATCCACACCTATGATGCTGCATTTAACTGTGCCCCCCCCATTCCACGTAGGGTATATCTGTACCTCTCCAACGCCTTTTAGTTCTCTAATCCACTGGTCATACTGGGAGAGGTTGCCTCCAAAGGATTTCACATCTACCTTTTCTTGGTATCTGGCCCTAAGTTCATCATCTGGCTCCTGATCCCTTGCTGGCATCAATAGTTCGTCCATAAAGGCTGACCCTAGATCGTTGATAGGGGTAATGGGTAAAAGTTTCCCAATATATCCATTTCCTTCCTTGCCCTTTTTTTCACAAGAAAGTAAATATGCACCATCAACAAATCTGCCCTCGTCATCTGTGATCTGCTCTGTTACTACATAGTTAAAGTCCTCTTTCATACCTATTGTGGAAAAGCGGTTGCCAATGGGAATTTCTTTTGGTCTATCCATGCCGTCTTTAAAAATCCCTCTTTTGACAGCAGACGTGGCTGAGAATCTAGCTAGTCCCTCTTCGGCCACACGTAAATCAAGGTTTTCGGCTGTTGCTGTCAGTACGTAGGTCTCTTGTATGACGCTTTTTAGCTGTATGTAGGCTTGTGCTAGTTCAGCACAAACCGGCGCTAAGGCATCAAAAATAATACTGCCTTCCCGTTTGTCCACCGTATTTGGCACACGCTCTAATGCGCTCTCTAAGAGATTCTCGTATGTGAAATTGTCTAGTCGTTGTGCTATCATATGCTCATCACCTCCTCAAATTTGATGTCTCCTTCTTTGCTTTGGACCATAAAAGAAACAAGACAGGAATCAATATCCTGTCTTGTGATTTGAAAGCCTGTTACCGCTGTAATACGGTCATCTGTCAGTAATGCCTCTTTGATCTCACCTGCTATAGCAGACTTGATGTGGTCGAAGTCTTTGCCTATGAATTTTTCTAACTCTGCGCCATAGCCAAAGCTGTATATCATGTTGGCATAACGCTCTGTCTGCAAGATTTTTTGCACTGCTTGCTGTACTGATTCAATGTCGTCTATTGTGCCTACCACTCGTTTGTTCTCTGTATCTAGTCTGTAGGTCCTGCTAGGCTGGCTGCCGTCTTTTGTCTCACTGACGGAGTTCATTCCTACTTGTGGTATCATTCGCTCACCACCCTATCCAATATATAGTATTTTTGGCCTCCAATGGCCCGTAGCAAAGCCACTTTGTCACCAACTTTGAGTGCGTTTTTGACAGTGTATTCCTTTGATGTAGCGTACTTTTCATATGTATGTGTATGGCTCGCTGCTGTGCTTGTGATCCCCTGCTCTGGTGTTGTTTCTAATGTTACTTTATAGTCTGTCAAATGCTTTGGCCTGATCAAATATTCTTTTGTTAGCTCAAGTCCAGTTTCAACCCATATGGTTAATTTTTTTGCATCTGTTACTCTTCCAAGTAGCACATTGGCCATGACCTTGTTATCCACAGCGCCTAGTGCTGCCATCTGCATGATTTGCACTAATTTTTCTCCTGCCAGTTTGTCCACCTCCCCTCTGGTTGTTTTTTCCAATAAAAAAGTTGCCCCAAAGAGCAACTTTCTGTTTTGTTCTACCTATTCACCTAACATGACCATCTGCTTGTATTAATAATCAAAAGCCTTGTTTTCTGCTGTGATGATGCCTGCCTTTACCAAATCTGCCCCCTTGAACATTATGTGATTAGGGTTATCGTCATTAATGCTAGTATAAATCCTCATTGTGATGCCATTGAAGGTCTGCTCAAAAACGGTTTGTTGATTTTTTTCAACATCCCAATCTCTAAATTTAGTTTCCGGTATGTCCATTGTCACGGATGTGCTTTTGGTACTAAGGGTTATTTTTCCACTTATGACATGGTACAACCTATCCTTACCATTTTCTTCTATACTAAACATTTTTTTTCCAAATTGGGATTTGTCCAGTGTGATTTTATCATTGCCTAACGCATTTTCATCATACCATTCTAAATACGTGATCTTCTCTGCTGGTATATGGGCTGTGGTATTGGGTGTCAGTCCCTGCTGGGCGATGACCACTGTCCTTGTGGCATTATCCCATGTCACGTTGCAGCTGCGTTGTGAATATGTTAGTACGGCGGCGATTGGTATATATGTCTTGCCGCCTACTATGACTGCTGCTGTGTCTATGGCGGTCTTCTCGCCCTCTCCCACGCCTACATATAGGTACTTTTGGCCAATGGGGATTCTGACTTTCCTATATCCATCCACTGTGACTTCCCGTTTTGTCCCGTCCCATAGGACCTCTACGTTCATGGCGTTGAGTACCACCTTTAGTGGCACTTGGGTCCGGCCGTTCTTGTCTAAAAATGGCATCCCTGTGTCTTGTGTGAAGGTGACTGGGGTTCCATTGATTGCGATGCCTATTGGATTTGATGCCCCATGGACGCCGATTGATAGCAGCAGTGCCAATGCCAGTGATACTAGTATGGTGAGTCTGATTTTCTTCATGTGTTACAGTCCTCCTATGTTTTGTTATCACTATTATATACGCTTTGGTAAGATTTGGCAATTGTTAATTGTGTATAAATATCACCCAGGGAGTTTGATGACTTGCCCTACTTTGATCTTGGTAGGATTGGGCATATTGTTTAGCTTTGCTATGGTCATATACTGGCTCCCATCTCCTAGGTATCTCTTGGCAATGGCCCACAATGTGTCTCCTGGCTTGATGGTGTATGTCTTTGGGACTGGTACTGTTTTGGCAGCTGTTTTGTTTTTGGCTAGTAGCATTTGGGCAAAGGTGGTATGGATCTCTGGGTTGGCTTCATACCTGCCCGTAAAATCTTGATACTTGCAAAGCCGCAATGCATAGCCAACATCTTCATCCCCACCTTCACGGTAATAGGAAAAGCTCTCAATGCTGACATGTTTTTCATTGATTGTGTTGTACGCCTCATCCCCATCTAATATCTCAATTCTCATGGGCTTACAGCTGGCATATACCGCCTCTAAGAACACGATATACTCGCTGGGCTCTTTGTATTCTGCGCCCTCTGTGAGGAGATGTTTGTTCCCACTGGCAGGGAAAATCCCTTCTAGGGTGATTTCTGCTAGCCTTGGCTTTCTCAATATATTGATTTCCCCTAGCTCTATCACATCCTGTCTCATATTGCTACCTTCTTTTGTTATTTCAAATCTTGGTGGTGTCATAGGAAGGGTAATTGAATTGTCTCCTTGCCAAAATTTTATTCTCATGGTGCCTCACCTCCTCTTTACATGTTGCCGTGGCCATTATTTCTCTTGTTTTTTGTCTGTCCATGGTACCTCCACCTCTAGCTTCATGGTATGTAGATTGCTTTTTATATCATGTTCACATTTTGTGACAATACAGCGTTGGTTTACACTAATATCTCCTAAATTTTCAATATTTAGCCAAACCGAGGCCCCTGCGAATACTCTAAAATCACCAACACACCCAAAGGACAGGGTTCTTTTCACATCTCCATATAGTTCTAATATCCTTCGTGCCTTTTCTTTGATGGCTGGTGATTTTAAGTCCACGCTGACTTGCTCAAAGTACTGCAACATGCCCCACTTGCCTATTTTGTCAGCAGCCATAGTCTCATCTGAATCATAGCGATCTCGCCTATCGCCATCTCCTGTTTCGTTGACAAATTTCACTGTATTGTATGTGTTCTCGTCTATGCTGGACCGGTAGTCATAGTCCGATAGCAATAGACTACAATCCTTTTGCTTGTCCCCTATGGTGACACCTGAGTCTAGATTTCTGATATCCACATGCTTTAAGATGCCAAAGTCATCTCTGATCACATAGCGCTTCACCTCTTCTGGTTTGTCCTTTTGGCTGCTGATGACGAGGGTTTCAGCTAGTGCATCTTCTAGTATGGCTGACAGGGGCTTGTTGTCATGTAGTCGCCTTTCTAATACATGGGGACTTTTATCTACTGTTTCGTGATTGAGCAGAAAGTCCTTGCAGATTTTCTCAAAGATTTGACTGGAGGTCTTTCCCTCAAACTTGTAGATATCTCTGTTTTTGAGGTATCTGAGCTGGTCATAGGCTGTGACTGTGATGATGCCATCTTTTCCTCTGCTCTTTGTGAATACATAGCCCCAAAATATACCCTTTGGCTTTTCCCATGATATATCCTGGACATATACTTTAGATCCTTCGTAGAAATGCACGGGGAACTTCTTTGATTGAATAAATGCAAAGGTCATCATGCCTGCTTGCCCTGCTATCCAGCTTTGTATGTGTATCTCTGATACAAGCTGAGTGATATCATAATGTTTTTGTGTATGACTGTCTTGTATGACTACTTTTAACTTTATATCCATGATTTTCTCCACTAAAAAAGCTGCCCCAAAGAGCAACTTTCTGTTTTGTTTTATCTATTTACCTAACATGACCATCTGCTTGTATTAATAATCAAAGGCTTTGTTCTCTGCTGTGATGATCCCTGCCTTTACCAAATCTGCTCCCTTGAAATTTATCTGATTAGGGTCACCATTACCAATGCTAGTGTCAATCCTCATTGTGATGCCACTGAAGGTCTGCTCAAAAATGGTATAGTCATTTTTTTCAACATCCCAATGCATGAATTTCGTTTCAGGTATGTCCATTGTCACCGATGTATTCTTGGTACTAAGGGTTATTTTTCCACTCATAATGTAATAAGATTTGCTTTTACCATTTTCTTCCACAAAATACTTTTTTTGTCAAGCTGTGATTTATCAAGTGTGATTTTGTCATTACCTAAAGCATTTTCATCATACCACTCTAAATACGTGATCTTCTCTGCTGGTATGTGGGCTGTGGTATTGGGGGTCAGTCCCTGCTGGGCGATGACCACTGTCCTTGTGGCATTGTCCCATGTCACGTTGCAGCTGCGTTGTGAATATGTTAGTACGGCGGCGATTGGTATATATGTCTTGCCTCCTACTATGACTGCTGCTGTGTCTATGGCTGTCTTCTCGCCCTCTCCCACACCTACATATAGGTACTTTTGGCCAATGGGGATTCTGACTTTCCTATATCCATCCACTGTGACTTCACGTTTTGTCCCATCCCATGTCACCTCTACGTTCATGGCGTTGAGTACGACTTTTAATGGCACTTGGGTCCGACCGTTCTTGTCTAAAAATGGCATCCCTGTGTCTTGTGTGAATGTGACTGGGGTCCCATTGATTGCGATGCCTATTGGATTTGATGCCCCATGGACACCTATTGATAGTAGCAGTGCCAATGCCAGTGATAATAGTATTGTGAGTCTGATTTTCTTCATGTGTTACAGTCCTCCTATGTTTTGTTATCACTATTATATACGCTTTGGTAAGATTTGGCAATTATTAATTGGCTTTTTTATGCCACAACATTTCTTAGGTTGCCTTGTAGGGCTTGGGCGGCGGCTCTTTCTATTCTTGCTATCAAGTCATCTGTATCTGCCGTTTCTCTGATTTCTTTGATATTGACAGTGATGGGTGAATTGTTGGTATATTGTACGTTTCGCACGCTCTGTGTCCCAGTTTTTATCTTTGTTTTGCTGGCTTCTGACATTTTAATGGCACTTTTCGGTGATGATATACTACCTGGTGTTGTTTTGGCATTGTTCTTTACGTTTGGTTTGAGCTTGCTTGTGTTATTTTTTGATGCTTGTTGGTCAAAATGTTTTTCAAATGTATTTGTGTATGTGCCGCTTTGTATTTTATCTACACGTTTTTGCATATTATCATAATACGTTGCTTCTCGATTTGCGTTATTTTCATACAGCCCCTCAAGTAGGTTCCCACTTTTTTTACTATTGTCATATTTGCTATCTGCTGTTTTGATTCGCTCGTGCTGGTCGATCATGATGCTTTTATAGTGATCTGGTACTCTGGCTGAAACTTCTTCATCGATTTCTTTCATGCTCATCCCTGCTGCTTTTTGTATTTTGCCATAGCCCTTCACAATAGTTTTCATGTAATCGTCCTTTTTTAACTGTTCTTGCTGCTTTTGCAATTTGTTAATATCCAGGCCTCCATGAATTGTCTTGCTTTTACCTTTTGATGAATCGCTAAGTCCCTCTGCTGTTTCCAGATAGCCAGCTTTGGCCTTGGCCATTTGATACATTAGCATATCTGGGTATCTAGGGTGGGCTTCTGGTTCTTTGCCAAATGCAGCACTAAATTCTTTTATGTCTTTATTTATTTGGGCTGGTGAGCCTAATAACATGTCACCAGTTTTAGACCTTTCTTTTTTTTCTTGCTCGGAAGCGAAATATGCCGTTGCCCCTATGGCGGCAGCTGCAATTGCAATAGGTGGTACAGCTGCTCCTACAGCTGCTAGAGTGCCTGTACTTGATATTATTCCTGCAGCAATGCCTGCATCAATTACCATCCCCGCGGCCATAGCACCCTCTCCTACTTTATTGGATACATTTAATACTCGATTGTCTGCTCCACTTGACTCATAAAGATCCGTGCCTATTTGACCGTATATTGATGCCCCCATCTTTAGCGGGGTGAATTTACCTTTTGACCACTTATCTAAGTCATTGAAATCCGCCACAGCACCTATGCTCATATCCAATACATTGGCTGCGCGTTTCATTTCTTTGCTGGCATCTGAGTTTTTTATACTTTCTGTAAGCAATGCAGTTTGAAGGCCTTGATACTTGGTCTCACCACCAAACATCTGATTGTAGGCAGAAAACTTGCTCATTAAATTTAAATAATTAAGTGTAGGTGCTCCTACTGGATTTTGGCCTGCTTTGCTGTTTGCTTCTTTATCCTTCAACGTACTCACCTCCCATTCTCTTTCAAATACTCATCAATCATCTCCATCACCAATGCTTTTTCTCTCAGTGATAGGTTTGCAAATTGGGAAGGTGGCCAGTGAAACTTATGTATGCAGTAGTATGCATACATAGTCTCACCGTCCCCTTCCCTTATGAGTTTTTTGCCTCTTGCCTTAGGGCCTCTAAGTCGATATTAAAGCCAGATATGCGCAAGATTTCGCCAGAAAGTGTATCAATCTCTCCTGCTAGCAGTGTTTTGCCTAATAGTGCCCCTGGTGTTGCTACGCCTGCTTCTTCGATGGTGACTGCTTCTTTGAAGTTAGGGTCTAGGCAGTGGTTTGTGATCACTAGCTCGTTGAATTTGGCTGTGTTAAAGCGTGCGCCTTCTGCACTTTTTCCCATGACTAGTGCTTGCTGTTGGTATTCTGTATACTCTGCGCTACGCATTGGCTTTATTTTGAATTGAAGCAGTTTTCCCTTATCGTCTACAAATCGCTTTGAGATAGGTACTTCTTCTACCATTTCGTTAATATTGATATTCTCTTTCAAAAATTCTTGCAATCTGCTCATATCTTCTCTCCTCTTCTCCTATAGTTGTGTGAATTTACTACCCATGGCAGCGTTGTCAAATGTAAATGTTACTTCTTCTTCTAACACTGTGCTGTCTACATTGAACATGGCTAATATAGTACTGTCTAGGTTTACATTGGATAGTGTCACTTCTTGGGCTCCTGCTTGTGAGCCTGGGTCGTTGTTTGTCACGATCAAGGTGCAATATAGGTCTTTGCCTGTGCTAATGTAGTCTATGGCCATTTGCCTGAATTTTGATGATACATAGTATAGGGTCATGGTGCCGGTGCCTTTCCAGCCTACTGTTTTGCTCTGGACGGCTCTGTTGCCTAACGTCTTAACGTCTACTTTTTCTTTTTGAAATTTTGCTTCTATTTTTTTCGCATAGAATAATGTTTCTACGTCTTCTCCGATTTTGATTGTGGCTACGGCCTCTCTGCCTGATATGGTATTTTTCCCGATTAAATCTGCCATTTTTTTATCCCCTTTCGATAGTTACGCGCCTAAATATACGCAGTTGTATAGTTTTTCCATGCTGTCTACTGGCTGAATCCATAGGTCTAATACTACGTCCTCTAGCTTTTCGCCGGCTCTGATGATGATGTCTTTGCTATTGTCAAAATTTTGGATAGCGCCCATGCCTTGCAGTTTTGCCATATAGTTCACTACATCTGCTTTAAAAATCCCTCTGCCCATGTCGTTGTTGTCTATTTTTCCAATGTAGTTGTTCTCAAATAGGATGCGAATGTCTGTAGCATAGCTATCTAAGGTTCTAATCACACGGTTTTTGCTAAACTCGTAACCTTTGTCTGCTGATATGCTCGTAAAGGTGTTGATGTCTTGCTCTATGACAATCTCGCCATCTTGGCGTCTTGCTAGCAGGAAGTGACCTTTTTTGAGCAGGTTTTCAATCTCGCTGTCGTCTACTGGATTGATGATCTCTACAGCACCTTTAATTTGTTTGTATGTGTTAGACTGGTTAACAGCAGCTCCTGCTGTGATGCTGGCTACATACGCTGTGAAAAGCTCTGGAGAGATTTCTTCTGATACTGTTTTGTAGCCTTGGCTCACGCTGATGATGCCTTCATGGTCTGCTACTGGATAGTCTACCACCACAGCTTGTACTTTGCGGCCTATGTTGTCGCGTAGTTCTGTAACCAATGCGACTGTTTGTTCTACCAATCCTTGCTCTGTGCTAGGCATTGCCATTGTATTCCATGGTTTGTAGCTTTTGATGGCGTTAAAATACTCTGTATATGTCTCTGTCTCTACGCTACCATCTGTAGCCCCCACTAGCTTTACATTGGCGATAGGTGTGATGTCACCTTTTCCTGAGAACACGACCCAGTCATTGGCTGTTAGTTCCTCGATAGTCGTTGCTTTTTCTTGTCTTGCCACTTCTTTCCCGTCTAGTAGTGTGATAACTGTGACTCCGTTTTCTGCCTCAGCGATTGTGAGTGATAGTCTGTTCCCTGTTGTGCCTGTATATTTGGCTGTTATTGTCAGATCTCCTTGGGTGGCTTTGGCTTTTGTAGCACCTGTGTCCACTCTATATAGGTAGGCTAGGTAGGCTCCTGATAGTGCTTGACGGAATAATAGGCTACTTGTATCGCTTGCTACAAGACCGATTTTGTTTAGGCTCTTTCCGTTAGTAAGGTCTGCTGAATACAGCTCAATGATTTGTCCTTTTGGGCCCCATGTCAGGCTAACAGGCATTGTCATTATGCCTCTTTCTCCTATGCTAGATAGGGGTTTTGGTACGCTCTCAAAGTTGATATACGCGCCTGGTCTTGTTTTGTTCATTGTTAAAAATCTTCCTCCACTCATGTTTGTGTACTCCTCTCTAT
>JAVBKP010000080.1:0-12635 GCA_031553975.1 Anaerovoracaceae bacterium
TAAAATACAGCTTATAGTAAAATCTCCGATTACTGAATGTGAACTAATTAATGATAAGTTCGAGCTGTTGTTATCATAAATATTTAAATGAACCAACGTTGACATATGCACTGGTGTTCCATATCGTAATACTTCGCTAAAATCAATATGTTTATCTTTTTTATAGTGATAATTGAAGTCGCCTGCTTTAAAGTCTAGACCAGCGTTATCGACTTTCTTATATTTATGCGCCACACCTATGTATTGTGGATTATTTTCCAAAAAATCAATTTGACTTTGCAATTTATTTGGATTTATCCAAAAATCATCGCCTTCTAAGTATGTTACATATTTAGAATTACAAAGTCTAGCAATGTCACAAAAATTATTAATAGCACCAATATTTGAATCCCTTAAAACCAATTGAAACTTATCAGTATACTTTAAAGCATATGAATTGAGAATTTCTTGTGTCCTATCTGTAGAAGCATCATCACCTACAATAATATTGTAGGTGAAATTAACATTTTGCATTAAAATACTATCGAGGGCTTGTCTAATATATGGCTCATGATTAAAAGTTAATATAATTATATCTAGAACTGTACTTTCTTTTAAGTTTTTTATCATTAATACAACCTATACATCTTGTTAGTTTTGAAATCAAAATACTTCAATAATCAATTAGACATGTGGGTTTGATTACAAAAATAAAGTTTTCATTATTATTAAAACCATAATATTTTGCTTCATCGTCGCTAAATATGCCTTTTGAATTAATTATGTTTAATTCAAATCCAGCAGCTTTAAGTTTACTAAAAAAGTCTTGTCCAAATAATCGCAGATGATCCTCTTGTCCAAATTTTCTAACTCTTTCCAGCTCATCTGTTATTGAAAAATCTTCAATGGTTATAGAAAGTGTTGAGGAGTATGGAGTTTGCACTAATGCTCTCCCCCCCTCCTTAAGAACTCTATAGATTTCATTTAGAGCTACGGGCAGATCATATACATGTTCGAGTACATGGTTACATATAATAAAATCAAAATATTTGTCTTTAAAACAAATATTTGTGATATCCACTTCAATTATGTCCTCTCCATATTTTCTAGGATCAATATCACATCCATAATAGCATGAATTTATTTTTAAGGCTTTTTTTATGTCAGCTTCTGGTGCAACGTGCAATATTCTTTTATTTTTTAAACTATCCCAAATATTATTTTTATCAAATAATGCAAATATATGACGTACTCTATCATGAGTACCACAAATTGGGCAACTGAAATTCTCTATATCGCTACCAATTATACTATACTCTTCTGATAAATCTTTGATTATTTGCCTATATCTATGTTGCCACGGCTTAAAAAATGGAATATGGCTTTGGCAAACATTGCAATAATGTTTCTTATTAAATACACTTAAAAATCGAGCATATAAAATACCTAAATTACGCCGAAAAAATCTTATTGGGGGCAAACAAATTTTCGAAAATGTTTTATTCTGCTTTAGCAAATTTTTTAGATTAGTGCTTATCATATTTAGTATACATCCTTACAACTATTTTATTATAAAATAAATCAAAATTCAATGTTTTTAAGTAAGTTTCAACGTTCTACTGACCTAATATAATTTTAACAAGATTAGTCGATATTTCTTTTATATATTATTTTTTAGCATAAAACAATTTACTTGCTACATACAAAAAAGATACTAGCGCATAAGTCGGGATACTGTAATCCTAATTCATAGCAACCTTCCAAATACTCTTGAGAAACAATGTTCGAAGCCATTACTTGATCCCACTGAAAGTTTGCTAGAGCTTTAAAAAAAATACCTGAGCACTGTACAATTTTAAATCCGCTTAGTTTTAAATCTCTTTCGAGCGTATCTAAACTATATGTTATTCTGTGCCCATGGACTTTCTCGCCTTCTGTAACAGCAGCATTGTGCGAAATTAACCCCATTTTTACAGCAATTTGTCTAGACGCTGCATTTGCATTTGGACAAGCGATGAAAAATAATCCATCATCGCTTAGCCATTCATCTCGAACTCTCTTCAAGACCAAAACAGGATCGTCTAAATGTTCTAATACATGTGTCATCACAATATTGTTGTATTTTTTGGGTAGATTGACTTCTTCAAAAACAGAATTAAAAAATACAGTGCCTCTACTTAATTGCTTTTTTGCTTCTTCAATGGCTTCACCAGATGCTTCAACACACGTTATATCATCAAAATACTCTTCAAACCGCTTTGTGAAATGCCCTCTGCTGCTTCCAAGCTCTAACAAATCCCCTTGCTTAAAAAAAGGATGAAATGCTCTTAGCATAAAAGGATGAATTACGTCAAAATCGAAGGAATACGCATACTTTCTCTGTTCGTTATCAATCAATTCTGTATTATAATTTCTTTTCATTAAAATTCTCCTTTTAATTTGGCTAATCCAAAGCCATACTTTCCAAATTCATTTCCGTTATAAAGCATGTAAATATCATTGTCTACCTCAAATACATTTGGATAACATATCATGTCAGAATCCCAGCTATTAGCAGACACGTCTATTCCTATTTTCTCATCATCGCGTGTCCATTTTTTTAGTTCGTCAGAATACGCATAACCTAAATGATAGCTGTTTTTGCTGCTGCGACGAAAATCAAAAGTATTTCGATAACAAAAAAACATGTGATACCGATCATTCTTTTTTATTACTGTAGGCAAAGCTTGACACTCATTATCCAATTTATCAATAATAATTTGCTTTCCCTCCTTGACCCAATCGATACCATCTTTTGATATCGCGTGCCCTATTTTATAAGTACGCTCTGGCTCTTGTGAAACATCTAACCGTGTCCAGCTTGTGCCATATATATACCACATATGAAAATTATCATCGTATTTTTTTACATAACCATCAATAACTAAGTATGGTTCATTTAATGATGATGCCAAAATAGGACCCTCACCTAACCGCTTAAACGTGTTACCAGCATCCTCAGATATTGCCAGACCAATTCCCGAATCAGCAGAAACAGAAACCCTCCTTGTCCAACCACTTATGTATGCGTAGAATAAATCGCCATGTTTGAACGGACTAAAAGGAAATATTCCATGTTCATCATAACACCCTAGATTTCCACGTTCAATCACTGTATTCTTTGAGATATTTAAAATTGATCGGAATTTCTTATCATAATCGACAAAGCGTACCTCAGAAATCAATTTTTTGCCATCATAAATGCATGTTGAAAAATATATCCTTATAAAGTTTTGAAAAACTATAGCCTGCGGTGACTTTGCATAGTATAAACCATAATCGTCTGTTTTAAAAATTTGCCCTAACTTGTCCCATTTCATGCTAACTCACTCTCTAATTCGGCAAGACCAAATCCATATTTGCCCACTTCATTTCCCAGATATAGCATATAGATTTTTCCATTTAATTCGAAGACATTTGGATATGCCACCATCTCATAATCAAAATCATTTGGATTTTCTGATGCAGCAATTCCGACCAGTTCATCCTTTCTTGTCCAATTAGACAAGTCTTGTGATACTGCGTACCCAATTCTATAACTCTGCTCTTTGTTTTTTCTAAAATCTAGGTGGCCACGATAACAATAGAACATATGATATCGTCCATTTTTGTAAATAATATCTCCACATGCTTGGGATTCAAGCTCACCAAGTTTATCCTCTAATATCAGCTTGTTACATTTTGTCCAATTGATACCATCTATTGATGTAGCCATCCTTAGTTTATAGCAGATTTCAGGTCTACCTTCTTCTTTCGTCCATCTAACCCCAGCCGAATACATCATATAGTATGTATTATTAAAAAATCGAACCTTAGGGGAACAAATCATGAAAGGTTCGTTTAGTGAACTTGTCAGAATTGGGCCTCTGCCTATTTTTTTAAAATGCACGCCCTCATCATTGCTTACAGCATAGCCTATGGAGATATTAAAAGGTGTTGATTCACATCGAGTAGCTCCGCCATAATATCCGTATATCTGGTCACCGATTCTTATCGGACAGAATGGATATATTCCAAACTCGTCAAATTCGCCCAATTCTCCTAGATCCAAGACAGGGTTATTAGAGAGATTTACTATATTAAGTAAATTATTTTTATCCAAATCTATATAAGTAACACGGCTCACTGTTTGCCCATTTTGATTTGGTTCTTCTCTAGTACAAAAATATACTCTTACAAAGTCATCAAATATTAATGTGTTTTGGCCTTGTGCAAAATTATAATTCCAATTTGGTCTTTCAATATAATTTATTAGATTATATACCAATCCCTTTTTAATCCATTTAAACATCGTCGTCCTTTCACAATTTCATATACATTAACAAGCTTTCATTCATATCGCATTCCAGTTTGAATCCATGTCTTTCATAAAACCCAATAGCCTGCGCATTGCTCTTATAAACCTCTAACCTTAATTTTTGCATATCACATTCTTTTGATTTTGCAATACATTTATTTAACAGTATCGTACCTAGTCCTAGGTTTTGAGCATTTGGATTTATTGCTATTTGCGCTAAGTAGGCATATTGGTATCTTACATCATTCGAATAAAACGCAACAAATCCTTTAATACCACTGTCTTGTATCACATATACATTTGCAAATGCTTTTAATTTTAGTGCATATTCTTTTAAATCTATTAATCTCTCAGATAAAGATGGCATGAAAACACTATCATATTTTGTTAATACTTCTAATATTTCGCTATACTTATTTAACTTTACTATTTTTCCACTAGCCAAAATTAGATTCTCCCTTTATAACATTTTCACAATAGCTCATAATCTTTTAACATTTGTTGCATCTCTCGAGGAGTATTAAACATTAAAACATCTAAAATTGATAGTGCTGGAATAAATTCGTTATTAAATTGCTTATATTCACTGAGCTGAGCTTTCAAAAACTTCAATTCAATCCCATTATTTGCAAATTCTTGTTTATCATATAAATCTATCCCCCCAACTGGATTTATATAGATACCGGCCTTTTGCCTTTTACAGATTTCAAGCACTTTATCTTTTCCTATCAATTCATGATCCACATCTAATTGTGATGAAATCAATATCCTTGTTTTAATTCCTAATGTTTTAGATATGCTTATTATCGACAAATATATGAAATAAAACAAATTAGTTTGTTCATTATAAATACATTTAGATATCAAATCAAATATTTCATTGAAGTTTGGTGCCTTATAATATGCATGTTTGACTCTGTTTAAAAATTTTTCCTTATCAAAGTCAGATGATATATCTTTCTCTATAATGTCCAAATAATCAGACGATTTTTTTAATGGGATTGTAAAAAACAAATCTTTACCCTCGAGTAAAAATCTATTGCGATTTATCCAACCTTTTTTTGTATATTGAATATTATCGTAAACGATAAATTCATCAACAGCATTTATAAGTTGCCAATATCCTAGGTATGGGAAAAAATATGGCTGCATAATAGCTATTTTTTTCATTTCACATTTTCCCCAAGTATTATTTCACATACTCTATCTATTTCCTCTATTTCTAGATCAGCATATAGCGGTAATGTGATAACGCTTTCAGAAATTAGCTTTGCCATAGGCGTTTTTTCTGCCTTAAATTTATTATCATAACATTTGATATCATTCGTCAGTGGATAGAAATATTTTCGGGTAAAGACATTGTTTTTCTTCAGTACTTCATATACTTCATTGCGCGTTTTTCCAAATCTCATCGCATCAAAAATTACAGGAAAATATGCATAGTTAGAATTTATTTCTGCAGTTTCACCAGGCAGTTTAATGCCTTTTATATCTTTCAAATTATCTCTATATCTAAGCACTTTCTGTTTACGCTTTTCTATTTCAGCATCTATGTATTTTAAATTACACAATCCCATTGCGGCCTGAAATTCATTCATTTTTGCATTTGCTCCAATTGAATCTACACATTCTGCTCCTGTGATTCCGAAATTCTTAAATTGATCTAGCGCAGGTTTTATATTCTCATCATTATATGTTACGGCCCCACCCTCAATTGTATTAAAAACTTTGGTAGCGTGAAAGCTGAAGGCTGATGCGTTTCCAAAATTGCCAACACCAGTACCATTAACGGTTACACCAAAAGTATGCGCAGCATCATATATGACTTTTAGATTATATTCTTTTGCAATTTTATCAATAGCATTCACATCACAAATATTTCCATAAACATGTACGGGTATAATGGCAGATGTTTTTTCTGTGATCAAGTTTTCTATTTTTTCTGGATCCATTGTATAGTCATCTGGATTTATATCACAAAATACAGGTGTAAGGCCATTTCTAACTATTGCATGAGTCGTAGAAACAAAGGTGAAAGGTGTTGTGATAACTTCACCAGTCAAATTAAATGCTGCAATAGCACTTTCTAAGGCAAAGTGGCCGTTTGTAAATAAAGTGATGCTTGGAACTTTAAGGTATCTTTTTAGCTCTTCTTCTAATTTTTGGTGCTTCTGTCCCATGTTGGTGAGCCAGCGAGTCTCCCACAAGTCTTTAATTTCGTTAATATATTCCTCAAAAGGAGGTAAAGAAGATCTTGTCACTTGAATTTCTTTGCTCATGTTGTTTCCTTTTACACTTTTAAATTGTACATTTGTTTATAGTATTCTGCATACTCACCAGAAATAATATTTTCAATCCAGTTAATATTCTTCAAGTACCACTCAACAGTTTTTTTTATACCATCTTCAAAGGTGAATTTTGGTGTCCACCCTAATTGAGTTGAAATCTTTGTGTTGTCAATAGCATATCTACGGTCATGACCCGGTCTGTCTTTCACATATTCAATTAATGATTCTGATTTGTTAAGTTCAAAAATAATAAACTTTACAATATCGATATTAGCCTTTTCATTATTTCCGCCAATATTGTATACTTCTCCCGGCAAGCCATTATGTAAAACTAGATCAATAGCAGAGCAATGATCGGACACATGCAACCAATCTCTAACCTGTAAGCCGTCACCGTATACAGGTATTGGCTTATTGTTTAAGCAGTTAGAAATAATTAAAGGAATTAATTTTTCTGGAAATTGATAAGGCCCATAGTTATTGGAGCATCGGGTTATATTAATTGGCATGCCAAAAGTCTCTTTATAAGAACGCACTATCATATCAGCGGATGCCTTCGACGCAGAATATGGACTATTTGGCGCAAGCGGTGTGTTTTCTTGAAACATTCCCTCTTGCTCTAATGTTCCATAGACTTCATCTGTAGAAACTTGTAAAAACTTTGTGTCTTTTTTGAATTCTTTACAGTATTTATCCTCAGGAGTTAATTTCCAATATTTTTTCGCCACATCGAGTAAAACACTTGTGCCAATAATATTGGTAGCCAAAAAAGCCTCTGAATTATCTATGCTTCTGTCAACATGTGATTCTGCCGCAAAATTAACGACTTTAGAAATATTATATTGTTTAAAAATCTTATTTATTTTCTCTTTTTCTCTTATATCTGCCTGAATAAAAATATAATTTGAATTATTCTCTACATCTTTCAAATTTTCTAGATTACCAGCATAAGTTAGAGCATCAACATTTATAATATTATAGCAAGAATATTTATGCAACATCCATTTAATAAAATTGTTGCCAATAAAACCAGCTCCGCCTGTAATAAGAATGTTTTGCATTAATATCTCCTTGTGTTACTCTCACTCGCAAGTGATAATATGTATTGTCCGTATTCGGTCATTTTTAGCTTTTCCCCTATTTCATGCAACTCGTCAATAGTAATAAAACCTCTACGCCATGCTATTTCTTCTATGCACGACACGTAAAAACCCTGTCTTGACTGAACAGCCTCAACATACATGCTCGCTTTAAGCATGCCGTCAGGACTTCCTGTGTCAAGCCATGCCATGCCTCGCCCAAGCAAAATTACGTTTAATTCATTGCGCTGTAAATATATGTTATTAACCGCTGTAATTTCTATCTCACCTCGACTAGATGGGATTATTGACTTTGCTATATCCACCACCTGATTGTCATAAAAATACAGTCCGGGCACTGCATAATTAGACTTTGGGCTTTGAGGTTTTTCCTCGATAGATAGAGCTTTACCATTGTTATCAAAGTCTACGACACCAAAGGCAGACGGATCTTTTACTGGATATCCAAATATAGTCGCTCCGGTTCTATTCATTGCAGCCTGATTTAGAAGTTTGGTTAAGTCTTGTCCGTAAAATATGTTATCCCCCAAAATTAAGCATATGCTATCATTGCCGATAAAAGTTTCACCGAGAATAAAGGCATCTGCCAATCCTCGTGGTGAATCTTGAATTTTGTATGAGATTTCAAGTCCAAGTGAAGATCCATCATCCAAAAGCTTTTGGAACACAGGGACATCCTCTTTGGTTGAGATGATTAAAATTTCCTTAATGCCAGTTAAAACTAATACAGATAATGGGTAATAGATCATTGGTTTATCATAAATTGGCAACAGCTGCTTTGAAAAAGCCTTTGTCATTGGATATAATCTTGTGCCTTTACCGCCAGCTAGTATAATGCCTTTCATGTAATATCCTTTTCCTTTCTAACAAAATATCATGTGCCCCTCAAGGGAAATAAACTGAAAAATTATATTTTTAAAGAAAATTAGTGCTATTTCCTTTTCATGGCAAGCAGTTTAATTAAACCTATTTCCTCAATTTTCATTAAATACAATAATAAATAGTATACCATTACAGCTATAAATACTGCAAGTCCAAGTTGAATGATCCTTGGATAAAGAATATGTTTTATCGGAAGTATTGCATAGTTATATGCTAATATTGAGGTTCCGACTGAAACTATTGAAGCAAAGCATATTTTCATCAACTTATATATGGACTTTATAATTTTAATCTGCCTATGCTTTCTTCTCAACATTACATAGAATAAAATCATTCCCGTAAATCCACCAATGCTTGTTGAAAGAGCAAGTCCAGCCAAACCCATTGGTTTTATAAGGATAAAATTAAAAAATATATCAACAGATACTGAAATCAACCCAATAAATAACGGTGTCTTTGTATCATGTAAAGAGTAGAAACAATAAACAAGAATAGAGCCAATGGCGCCAAAAGAAAGTCCAATTACATAATAAAAGAATGCAATTGATGTCATGTAGGTCGAATTAGGATCAAAAGCGCCTCTTTCAAAGATAATTTGTATGATTTGCTTTGAATATGCCATGCCTCCTAACGTGCACGGTAGTGCGATCAGACAGGTTAAGGTAATACCTGTAGACAGCAACTCACCAAGCCTATCATAATCTTTTGTTGCACCTGCTTGAGCGAATCGCGGATAAATCATAGTTGTTAATATCACTGTGGTCAGACCAGCAATCAATCCCACCACTAACGAGCCATAGCCTAAAGCTGAGATAGCACCGCCTGGAATACTTGATGCAAATGTTTTGTCCACAAATCCACTAATCTGACCCCCTGCACTCCCAATAAAAACTGGTAGCGCTAAAAAAATAATTTTTCGCGTATTTCCGCCAGAACGAATTTTAAATAAATACTTGAAATTATGTTTTCTTGTAAATATAAGTTGAACCAAGGCTCTCAATGCATATCCAAGAAGAAGTCCAAACATTAAATAGTAATGGCTTGTGCAAGCGCTTATCATTAAAACGCTTATCATTCCTAAATTTTGAAAGTATCCAGCAATAACTGGTAATAAAAAAGATCCTTTATATTGCAAATAGGCGTCAAGAATGCCGCCTATTGAGGTAAATAAAAGAAAGGTAAAGCTAATTTTTAAATAGAAAATTGTTAAAATAGCTGCTTCTTGCGGGAGCTTGCTGAAAAATGTTGAAACGATTTGTTCAGCAAAAATAATACCTATTGCTGATGAAAACAGGGATGAAATCATTAAAAGGTTAATGATTGCGCTTGTAAATCGATCTCCTTCTTGTGGGCCGTTATTCGCTGCTGTTGTCGAAAATATAGGCATATATGCAACTGAGATGGCTCCAAATATACCTCCGAATACTATGCCAGGAATGGATGTTGCAAGAACATATGCATTTGCTACGTAAGTCGTCCCGTAATAATTTGCCATGAGCATTTCACGAATAAATCCTATAAGTTTTGATATTAAAGTTAAAACGGCAAGCAAAGCTGCCGTTTGAGTTACATTAAATTTAAATTTTGACATTTTTTCACAATCTTCTCTTTTGAATTTTAAATTCTGATCTAAATTCTACTTCTCCAAACACTTCCGCATCTCTGCCTTGTAGCTCTCAACCCCTGGTTGGTTGAATGGATCTACTTCAAGGAGGTAGCTGCCTATAGCACATGACTTCTCAAAGAAGTATACCATTTTGCCAAAGTAGTATGGGGTTAATTGGGGAATATCTATCTTTATAATCGGTATTCCAGCTTGTTGGTGTGCGGCCATAACGCCTTCTACTGCTGCGTTGTTGACATCATTCATGCTACGTCCCGCCAGTAATGCGCCTGCACTTTGAGGTACAATTAGGTCTTTCTCTGGTTTTGCAACATGAAGCACGGTCTCAAAGAAAATTTGGCTACCGTCTTGTAAGAACTGCCCCATTGAGTGTAGGTCTGCGCTGAATTGAAGGGATGCAGGGAATATACCCTTGCCTTCTTTGCCTTCACTTTCACCAAATAGTTGTTTTAGCCACTCTGTGAAATATTGTAGCTTGGGCTCATAGTATTCGTATACTTCTATCATTTTCTTGCCACTGCCTGTGTGCAATAGGTTTCTCGCTACTGCATACTGGAATGCCAATGAATCGGTTTCTTTATTCTCTTTGTAGCTATCTGCGGCGCCTTCTAGCATTTGCTTTACATCTATACCAGCCACTGCTATTGGAAGTAGTCCTACAGGTGTTAACACTGAATATCTTCCACCTATGTCATCTGGCACGATAAAGCTCACATAGCCATTTTTGTCTGTTTCGGCCCTAAGCACACCTTTGGATGCATCTGTGATGGCATAAATTCGCCCGTGAGCACCTTCTTGTCCGTGTTTCCTGTATAGTTCGTCTTTTAGGATGGAAAATGCTATTAGGGGCTCTGTGGTGGCTCCTGATTTGGAGATGACACAGAGGCAAGTCTCTTTTTCACGTATTACATCTATTAACTCTGCGTGGTAAGTGCCACTGATGTTGTTCCCTGCAAAGTATATGGCTGGGTTGCCTTTCACGCCACGTCCATGGTTTGGTTGCGCCGTATTGGATGTTAGCATCTCAACCGCCGCTTTTGCCCCTAGATATGAACCACCAATTCCTATAATAATAAATGCTTCGCATTGCTCTTTGATCTTATTGGCGGTCTGTATCACTCTCTCAAGTTCAGCTTTGTCATAATCAACAGGGAGGCTAGTCCAACCTCTAAAATCCTCATTGCCATTCATCAATCTGTCGTTATCTTTTCCCAAACGATTGTTGTATACATTCATGTCGCTCTGACTTAGCGTTGCTTTTGACAGGTCTAATTTCAAATTCTCTCTCATTAGTTATTTCCCCCAATATTAATTATTATGAGCCGGATTGTAATTCGGCACTATTTCCTTTAGGCATGTTCTGACATCATCATCTGATGCTTCTGTCATGGTGTTAATCTTTTCTATTTGTCTGCACAAAGTATCATGGTCTATATCAAGTGGCTTGCCGACATAGATTTTGTCATGCTGGGTATTAGTAATACCCTCTTCATCTAACAATAATTCTTCGTACAGCTTTTCCCCTGGTCTTAGTCCAGTGAACTTAATCTCTATATCCTCATGGGGCCTTAGTCCAGACAACCGAATTAGGTTCTCCGCTAGATTTAATATTTTGACAGGCTCACCCATATCTAATATAAATATCTCGCCGCCTTGGGCCAATGCGCCTGCCTGCATCACTAGCTGACAAGCCTCTGGTATAGTCATGAAATATCTAGTGATCTCTGGGTCCGTCACTGTCACAGGACCGCCTTTTAATATTTGCTTTCTGAACAGCGGTACTACGCTACCATTGCTGCCTAGTACATTGCCGAATCTAACAGCCGAGTACTGTGTCCGGGTGTCGCTCTTGCTTTTGTCCTGTACAATCATCTCTGCTACACGTTTTGTTGCTCCCATAACGTTGGTTGGGTTGACTGCTTTATCTGTAGATATAAGTACAAACTTTTCTACTAGATACTCGCTGGCTAAATCTACTAGGTTTTTTGTGCCGTTAATATTGTTCAGTACAGCCTCTTTTGGACTATGTTCCATTAATGGTACGTGTTTGTGTGCGGCTGCATGGAATACTACATGTGGCCTATATCTTTCAAAGACTTGCTTCATCCTACCTTTGTTGCGAACAGAACAAATCACTGCCTCAAACTCTAGGTCTGGTACTAAACTCCTGATTTCATGGTCTAGTTCAAAGATATTGTTTTCATATATATCTACTGCTATTAGCTTTCGAGGTTTGAATTTTACAATTTGCCTGCAAAGTTCTGATCCTATGGATCCGCCTCCGCCTGTGACCATTACAATTTTGTTCTTAATATAGTCAGATATCTGCTCTTGGTCTAAATTCACAGTATCTCTGCCGAGTAGGTCTGCAATATCCACATCTCTCAGAACATTAATACTCACCTTGTCATTGATCAAATCTATGA